>NZ_MCTY01000187.1:0-1789 GCF_002873635.1 Shewanella sp. 10N.286.52.B9 | reverse complement strand
CTAGTTCTAGTTCTAGTTCTCGTTTCAGTTTTAGTTATTTAGCATTGCTGCTTGGCAAGGTTAAGATGATGCTGTCACCTGTATGGGTATCAATTTTTTCATCGGTGATAGTGGGAAAACCATGCTCCAATAACGGCGTAGGCGTGCTGGCTGGCACCACTTTAGCTTTCGCGCTATAGATGGATTTAAGGCCGGAGGTTAATGATAAATAGTAACCTTCATGCTGGTAGCCGAGCATTTCTTTAAAGCGATCAAAGTCAGCATCTACTGGCAGTGAGACAATGTATTGACCTAAATCTGTCACTGCTTGATAGCGCTGCGCTGGCACGGCGGCATTAAACAACTGCTGACAGATCTTGTAAGGCGTGGCATCGACAATGACACCATCAGGCAGATTATTTTTACTCAGTTTGAGCAACTGTGACTGATGATAATCCGTGCCATTAAGTGAATAGCTATACACTTTCATTCCTAGTCGCTGAGCGCGTTGTTTTACCCCTGAGTTTTGCATGTAGCTGCGAATATCAAGGTGGATCCCTGAGTTGTAACCCAGTTTTGCTCTTAGCTTTTTGAGTGCATCAGTGCTGGTGTGATCTTGATAACGGGAGCGATATCGTTTGGTACCATAATTGCTAGCGCGCTCAATATTAGAGTGATTTTCTAGATAGTAAGCATCGTTACTTGCGCCTTTGCGTAAGTCGCTGCGCAAGATATCAATGCTGGTAGGGTGACCACCTTGGACAAAGCCCAAGTAAACAATAGGGTTTATGCCTCGCAATTTCACTAAGGTATCTTGCTCAGACGATGAGAAGTAATAGCCTTCGTGGCCGACGTACTTTCTGAGCATATTATCTAGCTCAAGCAATTTTTGGCCATTGGCTTTTGACTTTATTTCTACATTTAATTTTTGATTTGGCAGTCGCTGGGCGGCGAATATTTTAAAGGACTCTTTAGCGGTGATCGGCCGCTCATTGAGTAGATTGTTATTATGCTTGTCCCGCAGTTTTAGCCGTTTAAACTCTTTAAGGTTCATGCGTTCCAGTTTGAAACGCTCACCGGTGTAATGCACAGTGGCGCGGCCAGTTTGGCTGTCATGGTGATTTACCCAAGTGCCATCGCCCAGCAACATGACATCAATTTCAACACTGTTGAAGTTATCGTTAAGTGCGGCAGAAATTGCATTGTAACTGCTTTCAGGCTGGCGAAAATCACCACGATGGGCTGAAATATCAATTTGGCATTGCGCTGTTGATAGCATCTTAATATTGCCGTTACTGGCAAGATATAAATTACGATCGCCTAAGGCCAATTGAGTATCGACAATATCTTTGCCGTGAGTTGCAGCATCATAGGGCAAGTGGCTCAGTTTTTTAGGGGTGACATGCACAGTTTTCACTGGCTCTGGAGTCGATTTACAAGCTGAAAGAATGAAAAATGAGCTAAAAAGAATAGAATAAAGTAGTAGGGTACTTAACTGGCGGCTTGGCATAACTCATTATATAAATTGGCTAATTTTGCTATTTTATACCGTAATCTAAAGGTTAAGACAATAATAACCATAACTTTAACAAGTGTGTCAGCCCCAAAGAAGTTTTTGATTCACTTTACTGAGGCTTTAGTTGGTTTTGATACATTTTTTGTAGGACCGTTAGGGCCTGTTTGGCGAATGATTGACAACCCATTATAAGTTTTAGCCATAAAAAAACCGTGAAGATGTTGTTTAAAAATGAGTGACTTTGCCAAAATATCGAGCTTGTGATTGAGAAGGGCTTGGATGGTTAAGGTCTTG
>NZ_MCTY01000186.1:0-28177 GCF_002873635.1 Shewanella sp. 10N.286.52.B9 | reverse complement strand
GGTTTACTTTATTTCTATTAACCTCATTCTCTTTATATTGGCATGTAAGGTTATAGGCTTTGTTTTCGTACTTATAAACTCTAGACTGAAGTAGTTTATTGTTATTTGTTAGCATATAAAACTCGTAACCGCTGACATTTTGATTGTAGATGTAGTCTTCTTTTGTGATGCTGCCACCAAAGCCTTTAAGCAAGTCCCTTCTAGCGACATCAATGACGTCATAGACACTTCCTAATACTTCTGCTTGTCCTTTATAATCAGAGATGATAACTGTACAAGTTAATTCAGGACTTCTTATAATGTAACTAGTTAGCTCTATTTTCCCTAATCCAGGTAAATTTACCTGTTTAAATTCTTCTTTAGGCTGATGCGGAAACTGAACTTGAAACTTATGCTCATCAGAATAAACCTCACTCCACGAAGGTTCGGATTTAGTATCTGTAGAAAAAAATGTTTTATAGCAAGCAAATCCAACAATTATTATAAAAATATATTTAAGCATTATCAGTCCTTTTGATAATTTATAACGTAAAAAAGGCATAATAATGCCTAACTATCTAATCATATTAAAATGCCAATAAATTTGATAGTAAAAAGTAGCTAACCATCTGGTTTATCGAGTTTTAAATAGAAAAATCACTTATAAAGTGTACCATCATACTTTAACCAGCCTTCGGCGTGTCGCCCTGCAGGATCTGCATGGGTCCAATGGATCACCCTCCTTTTTTGCTCCATTCATATTCACCATAAAATTCAACAAGGTCGCCAACACGCAAATTTGAAACTCTCGGGGCTAAATCAATATTGTGGGCTACCAGCAAGGTTAAGCCACTATTGAGTTTTAGAATGAATTTTTGATGCCTTGAGCCTTGATTATCATCAGCGAGAATATGAACCACTCGACCACTGTAGTTAACTTGAACATCGCCGCTTTTAGACTCATAAGCGCGATGAATGACAGTGTAATTTGCCCAGACGGGTAACACACTTGTCAGCGCCAATAGGCAAGTAAATAGCCATTTCATCATTATTATCTATAAAAGTATTTGCTTTAAACGTTCAAGTGAATCATTTATTGGGTGTTTTTATCGTCGCCAAATACCTTACCCGTTTTAAGGCAATAGAGTGTTACAGCCGAAGTTGTAAACATAATCAGCCCACAAAAAGCCCATAAGTAATCACCACCTTGTATTCCTCCAACCAAACTGGCTAAGCCTACAAAAACGATAAAAATTTGTGCGAACATATAAAAATCCCCTTTATTAAATACCTAAATCCATTTAACGCCGCTAAAAACAAAATAGAAAGAATAATTAGTTTAGCTAAACCACTGAGTTAAAATAACAAAATGCTAACATACATAATGGCTATATCACTTGAATGAGTGCCGACTAACAAGGGTATAAATAACTTCAATGAGATTAAATATAGCTGCAGAACTACGCGTTGAGACTTGCAAAGTTTTTATGGAGGAGAAATTTATAGTAATGAATAATTACAGATGCCAGTAATCAAGACTAAGCACTAACAAAAAGTGGAGTTCGATTAGTAATCGTGGGAATTTATAAAGTATGAAAAGCTAGGGGAGATTTGGCGGTGACGGAGAGATTCGAACTCTCGAAAGGTTGCCCTTTACACACTTTCCAGGCGTGCTCCTTCAGCCACTCGGACACGTCACCTAATTTGTTGCAATCATTTTAACGTGTGAGTGGCACGGTTCTATTTATCTATACTGCTATAAGCTAACACTATTGAATATAAGGTAATTATGAAAAACCTTATGTTGTAGAACGAGCGGTACTTTACGCAAATGCGTATTTGAGGTCAAGCAGAAATCGATGTTTTACAAACTCTTGAACGTTTGCTGTTCAAATCGAGCAATTCCGTTGCTCGATTGATTAAATAAAGCACGTTATTAACTCATTAGCGTTGGGAATAAACCTTTAATACCGGCAGCTATCACTTCAATACCAATTGAAAGCATTAGCAGCCCCATTAAACGCGTGATGACGTTAATGCCTGTTGTACCCAGCAACTTAAAAATAATCGGTGCCATTCTGAACAAACCAAAACTCATTAAACCAAAAATAATCACCGTAATGGACATACCTATCATGTCCACCAAAGAGTTATTAGTAGAAGAAAATACAATAACTGAACTAATGGCGCCAGGACCAGCCATTAATGGCAATGCCAGTGGTACCACAGCAACCGACTCCATGCCTGATGCTTCACGGTCTTCTTCTTGGTTACGTTTCACTTGGCTCAATTTACCCTGCAGCATAGACATCGCGATGATGGCAATCAAACTGCCACCGGCAATTCTAAAGGCTGATAAAGAGATACTGAACATATTTAAAATATGCTCTCCAATAAAAATCGTGGTTAACAAAATAATCACCACGGCAAAGTTTGCCACTTTACCTGTATGGTTACGTTCTACCTCAGTTTGGTGACTGGTTAAGGTCACAAACACAGGCAATAAGCCCACAGGGTTGATAATTGCTATCAATCCTAAGAAAAACTTAACGTAAAGCATTAAATCCACGAGCTTACCCTCTATATCAATGGTTTTGTGGTCAAAAAAATAATCGCGCAACTCTACTGCTTTTTATGCATTTTACAAATGTATTTTCTTACAAATATGAGCTAGTTAATAATAAACCTAATCTGACCTTAATTTACTTTTACGACAATAGCTTTTCGGAGCCAATTAACAAAATTCAATGTCTACAAACACCACTTACGACATAAATGAAATTTAATGACATAATCGAGTAAAAAAGCGCTATAAAAATTCATCATCAAGCTTTGTACTGTTACAATAAACCTCATTATTGAATGTTAGTTACTTAATCGGCGTTATTAACGACAGTAAGTAGATTGAAATCACTATGGGTAAACACTATGAGTAAACGTACTAGGATCTGTCATAAAAATGGTCATCGAAAAATGACGGGTTCACGCAGAAGATTAACTTACCTTGTATGTATTACTAAAACGGCTCAAAAGTGCCCATCTACAGAACTCAATATAGTCGATAAAACAAGCCTCGAAACTATCTAGCTGAAAAATTACCCATTTCAGAGTAATTAATTTTTCAGCCCATAAAAAAAGAGATGCTAAATAGCATCTCTTTTTTGTTCGCCTAACCGTAAAACTATTTGTTTTCAGTCCAGCGATCCATCCAACCTAGTACGTTTTTGTACCACTGCTGTAGGTTATCTTGATCTAAGATCCAATGGTTCTCATCAGGGAACATTAATAGCTCTGATGGGATGTTATTGCGCTGCATGTATGTAAATGCCGCTAGTCCTTGCCCATAAGGCACGCGGTAGTCTTTCTCACCGTGGATCACTAACATTGGTGTGTTCCAGTTTTCAACATAGTTTACTGGATTGAACTTCTCATATAGTTCTTTATTTTCAGTGTATGTACCACCAAATTCATACTCAGGAAACCAAAGCTCTTCTGTTACGTGGTACATGCTACGCATATCAAATAAACCAGCGTGGTTTACAAGACACTTAAAGCCATCGCTCCAGTTACCTTGGATCCAGTTCATCATGTAGCCGCCATATGAGCCACCTAATGCACAGGCATTATCGGTATCTAGCCATTTTTGTTGCTGACCAACCGCTGCTAGGCCTTTTTGCAAGTCTTCAAGCGGTTTACCACCCCAATCTTGGGTGATTGAATCAGTAAAGGCTTGTCCATAACCGGTTGAGCCATGGAAGTCGACCATAACCACACCATAACCTGCGCCAGCCCAAAGTTGTGCATTCCAGCGACCACTGAATGAGTTACCAAATGAACCTTGCGGGCCACCGTGAACTAAGTATGCGATTGGGTATTTCTTACCGGCTTCATAATTAGCAGGTTTAATCCAGTAACCGTGTACTGTCTCGTTATTCCAACCTTTGAAGTTAAATTGCTGGAACTCACCAAATTGAATTTTAGCTAATTTGTCTTCATTAACATTGGTTAAACGGGTGAGGTTTTCACCTTCAAGGCTAATTTTATATAAGTCGCCCGGCTCAACTAATGATTTGTTGCTGAAAATAAGCCCTGACTCTGTCACTGCGACAAGGTTGTTACTGCCATCATTGTATATCGGACGGACATCACCAAACTGAGTGTTAACTTCAAAGATGGTCACTTGACCCACATCTTGCGCCGTGACATAAAGCGTGCGGCCATCATCACTGAAGGTCAGTGAGCTTGGGCTGCGATCCCATAACGGTGCCACTTCTTTTTCTGCGCCAGTAACTGTGTCACGCAACATAATGCGGTAACGGTCAGCTTCAAATCCAGGCTTACTCATCGCAAGATAAGCTAGTTGACGACCATCTTTAGAATAAGTCGGTTGTGCATCCCATGCTTTATTATCTGGCGTTAGGTTTTCAGCCGTGCCACCAGCAACAGACACTTTCCATAGATCATAGTTGGTCGTCCATGCTTGATCTTTGCTTGGGGCTTTGGCGCTATAAACAATGTGTTTACCATCTGCGGTAAAGGTCACCTCTTCCATGCCTGAAAAAGGCTTTGGCGGGGTTTCAGTATCTAAACCTTGGGTAACATCAACAACATCTGTTACTGGCTTGCCATTTAGCTGACCGACAAACAAATGGTTACGGGCGTGATCTTCCCATGTATCCCAATGGCGAACCATGAGTTGTTTGTATTCACGACCTGTGGTCTTTTTGTTTTCTTCAGCCTCAATACGATCAACCGTACAAGCTAAGTCTTTACAGTCAGGAAATACGCGCATGTTCATGACAACTTGTTTGCCGTCATTTGATAACTTATAGCCATTGATATCCAATGGTAAGTCAGTCACTTGCATCGCTTCGCCACCAGTTAAGGCTAAGTTAAATAACTGACTAGAACCGTTACGCGCTGCTAAGAAGTAAATTGATTTACCATCAACACTAAAAGTTACGTCATGTTCAGTGCCTTTATGTGAGGTAATTTGAACTGGCTTAGCATTTTTATCACTCAGATCCAGTAAGTATAAATCAGAGCTGCTGTCGCCCTGCTCGTCAATTAACTTAACGGCATACACTAACTTGCTGCCATCATTTGATACAGCGGCAGAATGAAGCTTATTCAACTTTACAAGTTGTTGAACATTAAAGGGGGTTTTAGCAGGCTCTGCTGCTTGTACTGACAAGGCAAAGCCTGCAGTTGCAATAGCGAGTAAAATTGACGATTTTTTCATTTGATGAAGTTCTCTTTTTAATTTTTGTTGTGTTACCAATGTCTGTGTTATTTTTTAGTGCTACATCACAGCAAAATGATTAATCGATGAAATGCTGTTATCAAACAGTTTACAGACTGAAAGTACACTGTTTCAAAAATACCAATAATAAGTACTGATAGCACACTACCCAAACAAAAACGCTCAGGCAATAGGATTTTGACACAATCCAAACCTGAGCGAGATTATTTGCGCTATTTGACGAAATTAACCACAAAAACCATACGTGAAATTAAAATTAACGCTTATTTGTTTTTGGCATTAGCAATATTAACTTTCCAAATTGCCGGACCTGTTTCATGGGCATTAACGCCTTGAGTATCCACAGCCACGGTAACCGGCATATCTTGAACATCAAATTCATAGATAGCTTCCATACCTAAGTCTTCAAAAGCCACCACACGAGATTTCTTAATCGCTTTAGATACTAAGTAAGCAGCGCCGCCGACAGCCATTAAATAAACGGCTTTGTGTTTTTTGATTGATTCAACGGTTTGTGGCCCACGTTCAGACTTACCAATCATGCCCATTAAGCCCGTTTTATCTAACATAAGATCAGTGAACTTATCCATACGGGTTGCGGTTGTTGGGCCTGCAGGGCCCACAACTTCATCGCCTACTGGATCAACAGGCCCTACGTAGTAAATAAATTTACCAGTAAAGTCGACGCCATCAGGTAAACCTTCACCTGATTCAATCAAGGTTTGAATGCGCTTATGAGCCGCATCACGACCTGTTAGCATTTTACCGTTAAGTAATAAGGTATCGCCGCTTTTCCAGGTTTCGATTTCAGCTTGAGTGACTGTGTCTAAATTAACACGATGAGTATTCTCACCTGCTTCACGGGTAATTTCAGGCCAATCAGCTAATGATGGCGGCACTAAGTCAGCAGGGCCAGTGCCATCTAAATGGAAATGCACGTGACGTGTTGCTGCGCAGTTAGGGATCATTACCACAGGTTTTGACGCTGCGTGAGTCGGCACTGATTTAATTTTAATATCAAGTACCGTGGTCAAGCCGCCTAAGCCTTGCGCGCCAATACCCGTATTGTTGGCACGTTCAAAGATATCTAAACGAAGCTTCTCTTCAGTGGTTTCAGCGCCGCGCTCCATTAGCTCATGGATATCAACCGGGTCCATTAACGACTCTTTGGCAAGTACCGCGGCTTTTTCAGCTGTGCCACCAATACCTATGCCTAACATACCTGGCGGACACCAACCTGCGCCCATAGTCGGTAAGGTTTTTTCAACCCACGCAGCAATATCATCTGACGGGTTTAACATCACCATTTTTGATTTGTTTTCTGATCCGCCGCCTTTTGCTGCGATCATGACTTCAATATGATTACCTGGCACCATATCAATATGAACTACAGATGGCGTGTTATCGCGAGTGTTTTTGCGGGTACCTGCAGGATCGGCAACGATTGATGCACGTAAAGGGTTATCGGGATTCAGGTAAGCTTGGCGTACACCTTCATCTACCATTTCCTGAACCGTCATATCGGTTTTGTCCCACTGTACTGCCATACCAATTTTGACAAAACTGGTCACAATACCTGTGTCTTGGCATAAAGGACGTTTACCTTCTGCTGACATACGTGAGTTAATCAAAATCTGTGCGATGGCATCTTTTGCAGCCTCGCTTTCTTCACGATCGTAGGCCTTAGCCATTGCATCAACGAAATCTTTAGGATGGTAATACGAAATATACTGCAGAGAATCAGCAATGCTTTCAATAAAGTCAGCTTGCTTGATCACGACATTAGCAGATGAGTTTGTAGACATATAGGGGCGCTCCAGCAGCCATTGCGGCATAACTTGTTTTATTTTTATATGAATGCAATTTTAAAATTGCCTTCAATTAGCTATTAATCCTTTCAGGGACAATATGATACTCTTTCCAACGTTTTTGGGCTACATCACATTTTAAATAGGTTACAACATGCATTCTCGGGGCAAGCAATCGCTGGCAATTCAGCAACTGGATTGGAATATTAGTACGCACACCTTGTTTGAACATTTCTGCCACAAGCCTTGGGCTATGCTGTTAGATTCGGCCAACGCAGCCCATACTGATGCTAAATATGACATTATTGCTATTAGTCCAATTGCTTGTTTAACATATCAAAATAACCTCAGTAAACTCACTATTGTCGATGAAGCGTTAAGCCCGTTACTAGCGAGCTTTGATAGTCAGCAAGCTGTTTTTGATAATCTAGCTCAGCTGCAGCAAACACTTTACCCGACAAAACAGCCATGCAAGTTCCCTTTTAGCGGCGGCGCATTAGGTAGCTTTAGTTATGACTTGGGTAGAGTGATAGAAAAACTGCCAGACAGCGCTATTCAAGATATTCACTTGCCTGAAATGAGCGTGGGTTTTTATGACTTTTGCTTAATCTATTGCTATCAACAGCAATGCTGGTTTGGTTTACATTATCAAGGCCAAATTGCCCTTGATACTGCATTGAATAAAATTGAGGTCGCAACTAAAAAAATAACCAAAAACAAATCCACGCAGCCAAAATTCAAACTAACCTCCCCTTGGGAGGATCAAACTACAAGCCAGCAATACCAAGAAAAATTTAATAGGGTGCAACAATATTTGCATTCTGGCGATTGCTATCAAATAAATTTAACTCAGCGGTTTTCAGCTAACTATCATGGCAATGAGTGGCAAGCTTATTGCGCGTTATCTGCAGCCAATAAAGCCCCTTTTTCAGCCTTCTTGAGGTTGGAAAATCACTGCATAATGTCAATTTCGCCAGAGCGATTTATTCAACTTTCTGGTGATAAGATTTCTACTAAGCCTATTAAGGGCACCTTGCCTCGCTCAGCAGATGCAGAAATTGATAAACAAAAAGCCCAGCAGTTACAGCACTCAGTAAAAGATCGCGCTGAAAACGTGATGATTGTGGATTTGCTGCGTAATGACATCAGTAAAGTCGCCACTGCGGGCACAGTTAATGTGCCCAAGTTATTTGATATTGAGAGCTTCCCTGCGGTGCATCATTTAGTCAGCACCATTGAAGCTACCCTCGCGGCTAATTTGTCTGCCATCGATATTATCAAGGCAGCCTTTCCGGGTGGTTCTATCACTGGCGCGCCCAAAATTAGAGCCATGCAAATTATCGAAGAATTAGAGCCATCAAGACGCAGTATTTATTGCGGCAGTATTGGTTATATCAGTCAAGATGGCACTATGGATACCAGCATTACCATTAGAACCTTGCTGACTGAAGAAGATAAGATTTATTGCTGGGCCGGTGGCGGTGTAGTGGCAGATTCTAATGCCGATGCTGAGTATCAAGAATGCTTTGATAAGGTCAGTAAGATTCTGCCTATATTAGAAAAGCTCTAAAACAAGCATATTAATTCAACCATAGTAATAGCTCTGTTAAGGGTTAAGCTGAAGCTTACGAAAGTTAACTCAGCTAAAACTTAACTAAGCTAAGGGTTGAGTTAAATCTCACAATCATCACACTGCCGCTTTACTTAACCTTTAACTTAGTAGTAAAAAGGTATTCAACTGTATAACTGCTGGCGATATTGCTTAGCCACCTGTTGCCAGCTAAAGCGTTCTTGACTGGCAGCAATCTCCATTTGACGATATTGCTCAGGTTGCTCATTACTCAAGCTTAAGGCGTTAATTAACACCTGAATAAATTGTTCCGCTTGATGAGCTAAATTATGACCTTCAAATAACCAACCGGTTTGCTGATCTTTAATGGTATCGCGTAAACCACCTACCCCATGGGCAATACACACCTGACCTTGCTTCATGGCTAATAATTGGCTGATACCACAAGGCTCAAAGCTACTTGGCATGACAAACAAATCACCTAACTGATAAAGTTCATCGGATAATTGCTGATCATAGCCATTAATAAACACAAAGTTACTGTGCCTTGATGCGACCTGTTGAAACTCTTTGGCTATGACATGATCGCCACTCCCCAGTAGCATAAACACCCCTTGGGGTTTTAATCGTTTTAACTCAATCAGCATAGCGTCTAATAGGCTTTGGCCAGTACTGTTTGCCTCAACGGGATAGGGTTGACGTAACAGCAACACCTTTTGATCTGTTAACCGCCCTACTGATGTCATTAAGAAATCAATCGAGCTCGCTTGGTTGATTTGTTGCATTAGCCATTGTTGTAAACGCGCTAAAGTTATTTGATCGACACTGCGAGCAGAGTCTGTTTTACCTAACCATTTAATGACTGCATCTTGTGATTTCACTAATAGCTGATTAATCGATTTGTTAGCGGTTTTCTTATCAGGTTTTGCAGTGGTCAATTCACTTTCAGCACTATTAACATCACTATCATTAACACCACTATCATCATTCTCATAAACGCAGCCATTGAGTATTCCTACAATGTCACCACGATTATGTTTATCTAACATGGACGCTTCTAAGCCTTCACCACCAAAAAAACCATTTTGATGATCGGATGCCATTAACACCTCATGAGCATAGGTCGGCGATACTAAATGCACCTTGTCACTGAGCTCAATACCCATTTTCATTGGGTTTACACAGTTAGGATATCGTGGATCGCTTAAATGAGCTTTTTGTTCATCTGTTAAAAGGTGCGTTAGCTCAGGAAACCATGCAGCAAATGATGAGACATCATCACGTATTGGTCTTATGCCCTGCAGGGCTAAATTATGAATTGAGAATACACATTGGCATTGCTTTAACATGGCATATTGTGGGTCAAATGCCCGTAACATCACCAGCATTCCGGCGTGCCAGTCATGCATATGCATCACATCAACTTCGGGGATTAAACCATCAATATAAGCTTGGGCTACCGCTAAATTAAATAAGGCAAACTTAGTGGCGTCATCAGCAAAGGGCCTATCATTACTGCCTGCACAATAAACTTGATTACCCTCGCTATTAAATAAATGATGCTCAAATAAGTATACTTGGCTGTTAAGGTTTGTATTGCCGTCAACACTGGTTCTGGTTCTGGGTCTTGGCATCAGCGCCACGCTGACGATTTCAATATTAGCACCAAATTTTACCGCTACAGTGCCGATGTTATTAGCATTATAAGTTTGTGCAATATAGCCATAATTAGGCATAGCCACATCCACAATAATATCTTCGCTTGCTAATGCTGGAGGCAAGTCGCGAATAACATCAGCCATACCACCGACTTTCGCGCCAGATATCGCGTCGTTCTCAGCTGCGATCATTAATACTTTTTTCACTAGTGAATACCTTTTAAATGCTATTAGGTTTTTTATTTGGTGTTACATGATGTAAAATGCTGAGCCGCCAAGTTTAACCAAAGGGTAAACCTGCAGCTCAACTAAATTGAAAAGCCGACTAAATTGAATAAGTCGACTAAATCAATTACTCATAACCCGTAGGTAAACCGAGCATTTTTCTAGTAACTAGGGTTATGCCTTTTTCTGACACCCTAAATCCACGGGCAATATCTTGGGCACGATTAAAGCCAATTTCCATACCTTCAGGAATGATACAACCGCGATCAATAATGGCATTTTGAATGCGGCAATTTTTAAGTACTACCACATCAGGTAACAACACCGAGTCTTTGACAAAGGAGTATGAACACACACGCACTTCATCAAACAGCACACTACGCTTGACCTTAGCACCTGAAATAATACAACCACCAGAAACGATTGAATCTACCGCCATACCACGGCGATCATCATCATCGAAAACAAATTTAGCGGGTGGAAGTTGTTCCTGATATGTCCAAATTGGCCACTTAGCATCATATAAATTCAGTGCTGGTGTGGGTGACAGTAACTCCATATTGGCTTGAAAAAATGAATCCAAGGTGCCCACATCACGCCAGTATGCTGGCTCATCAGGTACAGCACTGGTGAACGGAAAAGCAAATATATTGGCGTGCTCGATAATGGACGGAATAATATCTTTACCAAAATCTCGGTCTGAGTTTTCGTTATTGGCATCTTTCTTTAACTGATCGAATAAAAACTTAGTGTTAAACACATAGTTGCCCATCGATGCTAAACAAAACTCTTCATTACCTGGGATAGATTTTGGCACGGCAGGTTTTTCTTCAAAGCCGACCACCCGCATATCTTCATCCACTTCCATTACCCCAAACGCATTAGCAGCTTCAGGAATGGGCGTTTCTAAACAGCACACTGTCATATCAGCGCCAGATTCCGCATGAGCGGCCAATAAACCGGCATAATCCATGCGATAAACGTGGTCCCCAGATAACACCATCACGTATTTAGGTAACTCATGACGAATAATATCGATATTTTGAAATACCGCATCAGCAGTGCCTTCATACCAGTTGCCTGAGGTTTGCTGTGATGCTGGCAAGATTTCCACTGACTCGCCCAGCTCTTTCTTAAAGTGGCCCCAACCACGGCTAACATGCCGAATTAACGAGTGAGATTTGTATTGGGTGACTACCCCAACACGGCGGATCCCTGAGTTAATGCAGTTTGATAATGGAAAATCAATAATGCGGAACTTACCTCCGAAATATAACGCCGGTTTAGCACGCCAATCGGTTAACTCATGTAAGCGAGAGCCTCGACCACCAGCTAGAATTAATGCATAGGTATCACGGGTAAGATTACTAATATAACGAGCATTTGACATATATTAAGACTCCTAACTTTAAACTCAGCAACTTGCTGAAAATATAATGGCGTGATTATTTGGCAAACCAAATGTCGTCACGATACGCACTAATAGTGTTGTCACTAGAAAAACGTCCGCTGGATGCAGTATTTCTAATACTCATTTGAGTCCAGTGTTCTTGATTGGCATAGGCAGCAGCGACGTTTTCTTGTGCTACGCGATATGCATCAAAATCGGCGGCGATCATCCATTGATCATATGGGTCTTCAATGGCAGCAATAATGCTGTCAAAAATACCCGGTTCCACTAAATTGAAATGGCCACTTTTAAGCATCTCTAACACATGTTTGAGTGCGGGTGACTGTTGAATATATTGATGGGGGTTGTAGTGAGATTTAAGCTGACTAACCTCGTCAGCATTAAGACCAAATAAGAAGAAGTTGTCATCACCGACTTCTTCAAGCATTTCAACGTTTGCACCATCGAGAGTGCCTATAGTGAGAGCGCCATTCATCATAAATTTCATATTGCCGGTGCCCGATGCTTCTTTACCAGCAGTGGAGATTTGCTCAGATAAATCCGTTGCTGGGCAAATCTTTTCCATGGCGCTGACGTTATAGTTTGGCAAAAAAGCAAAACGTAAATATGGCGTTACCACAGGATCTGAGTTCACCATATGGGCCACATTATTGGCGAGTTTGATGATTTGCTTGGCCATGGCATAACCAGGCGCCGCTTTGCCGCCAATCAGCACACAACGGGGCTGCATCCCTTGGGTATCACCCGCCACAATGCGTTGATATAAATGAATAACATGCAATATATTCAGTAACTGGCGTTTGTATTCATGAATGCGTTTAACCTGTACGTCAAACATCATCTTAGGGTCAAACTCAACCTCACACTCAGCTGCCACTAATTTGGCTAAATCTACCTTGTTATCAAATTTGACGGTCTGCCACTGCTTCAAAAAGGCTTGGTCATCGGTAAAGGCATTAAGGGCTGTTAGCTGGGTTAAATCGGTCACCCAACTATCACCTAAACGGCGAGTAATTAGCTGTGCCAAGCGCGGATTACAATGGGCCAGCCAGCGCCTTGGCGTCACACCGTTGGTTTTATTATTGAATTTGTGTGGCCATAGCTGATAAAAATCATTAAACAAACCAGACTTTAATAATTGGGTATGCAGACCTGCGACGCCATTAACCGAAAAGCTAGCCACAATTGCAAGGTATGCCATTCTCACATGGGGTTCGTGGCCTTCTTCGATAATCGACATCGCCGCTAATTTGTCATTATCACCTGGCCAATGGTGAGCAACGGCTTCGAGGTAACGGGCATTAATTTCATAAATAATGTCCAAAATGCGTGGCAACATGTGCTTTAGCATGCGCACAGGCCAGCGCTCTAGCGCTTCTGGTAGCAAGGTGTGATTAGTGTATGCCACGCTGCTTGAGGTAATATCCCATGCTTGATCCCAATCCAAGCCATAGGTATCCATGAGCAAACGCATTAATTCAGGTACTGAAATACTGGGGTGAGTATCATTAAGTTGCATGGCATTAAGCTCACTAAAGCGACTAAAATCGCTGCCATGAACCGCCACATAGCGCAGTAAAATGTCCTGTAAACTGGCCGAAGATAAAAAATACTGCTGCCTTAAACGCAGCTCTTTACCATTTTCACTGGCGTCATTGGGGTACAGCACCATGGTAATTTGCTCGGCCATATTTTTACGGGCCACGGCCTCGGTATAATCACCATCATTAAATTCTGCTAAATCAAAATCATCAGTGGCTTCAGCTTTCCACAGCCTTAACGTATTAATCCGATCGTTTTTATAGCCGGGTACTGGCATATCGTGTGGCACTGCGTTGACATCTTGAGTATCAATCCACACATAATGACGATGACCTTGTAGATCGACATAGGATTCAGTATGGCCAAAAAATGGCACACTAATGGTGTGATTGGCTAATCTCACTTCCCATGGGTTGCCTTCTCTTAACCAGCGATCCGGTTGCTCTATTTGATATCCATCAACCACTTTTTGCTTAAACATGCCGTATTCATAGCGAATACCATAACCAACAACCGCAAGGTCTAAACTAGCGCAACTATCTAAAAAGCACGCGGCTAAGCGGCCTAAACCGCCGTTGCCTAACCCAGCATCAAGCTCGGCTTCTTGTAAGGTTTCTAAATCTACTGCGTAGCTATTTAGTGCTTCACGAGTTTGGTCAGTTAAATCTAAACTGAGTAAAGCATTACCTAAAGTGCGGCCCATTAAAAATTCCAGCGATAAATAAGCCACTTGTTTTTGCTGATATTGGTTATCCTTTAAGCGTGTTTCTCGCCATTGCTGCAGTAAATTGGCTTTAACCGCTGACGCTAACGCCCCATACATATCATTGGTGGCATTTTCATCACGGCTTAACACCCCTTGAAGCTGTCGCTTAAAGGTGGCATCTAAACTGTCACAAGGATCACAATCTAGATGGTCATTACTTTTTGGTTCACTTTTGAGTGTCGATTTAGCCGCTTTAGTGGCCGGTTTTTTCTCGCGGGTTTTCCTTTTAGTGACTGTCATCGATTAATTCCTTATCTTGAACTAGTTGAAAATTGGCATGAAATAACATCAGGCTTCGACTTTGGAGTACTGCCTTACTTTCTTTAATCAATTCACTTTGCGCTAAATTGTCGTTATTAAGGTTTTGGGTTGACAGCAAGCATTGCCAAGGGCCGTAACAATTTAAACTCGGTAAGGTAAATGATTGATTTTCAACATCAGCATTGAGTACCAGTAATAGTGCGTGGGGTTGTTGCGCCAATTCACCGGAAGTTATCACCACCGCCAAACTGCGACAGCTTTGTTCACTCCATTGGCGTTTGGACATAGGTTCGCCATCACGCCCATACCAAACAAAGCCACTATCACGTTTATTATCAGGTACATGAATAAAGTCTTTATGACATAAAATCGGGAAGCGCTGACGTAAGTTAATTAATTGCGAGGTAAATTCAACTAATGACCAATCAATAGTTTGCCAGTCTATCCAGCTAATCTTATTGTCTTGGCAATAAGCATTGTTATTGCCTTGCTGACTGTGACCCATCTCGTCACCACACAAGATCATGGGTACCCCTTGGGACAGCAAAAGTGTGGCAAGAAAGTTTCGCTGCTGGCGTTGACGAGTTTGATTGATAACTACCTTGCTGGTTTCGCCTTCTTCGCCGTAATTGGCACTGAGGTTTTCATGATGGCCGTCGCGGTTACCTTCACCATTAGCCAAGTTATGCCGTTGGTTAAAGCTGACTAAGTCTTTTAAGGTGTAACCATCATGACTGGTAATAAAATTGATACTTGCCGATGGACTGCGACCATGGTGTTCAAAAAAATCGTCTGAGCCATGAAAGCGTCTGGCAAATTCAGGGAGCATCCCATGATCGCCACGCCAAAAACGGCGCATGGTATCTCTGTAGCGATCGTTCCATTCACTAAATGCGATAGGATAATTACCCAGTTGATAACCACCGGGACCAATATCCCAAGGCTCGGCAATCAGTTTCACCTGACACAACACGGGATCTTGCGATAAGGCATCAAAAAAACCACATCCTGGATCAAAACCATAGGTTTCACGGCCTAAGCAACTGGCTAAATCAAATCTAAAACCATCAACTCCCATGACTTCAACCCAATATCGCAATGAGTCCATAATCAATTGCAACACTTGCGGGTGGTTTGAATTAAAGGTGTTACCACAACCGGTATCATTGATATACAAACGCTGTTCGTTAGACACCAATCGATAATAGTTGGCGTTGTCGATGCCGCGAAAGCTTAAGGTGGGCCCCAAACGACTGCCTTCTGCGGTATGGTTATAAACCACATCTAAGATCACTTCGATACCCGCATCGTGCAGGCTATCAACCATGTCACGAAACTCAGTAATACTCTCGCCACTCATATAAGCTGCGTTGGGTGCAAAAAATCCAATGCTGTTGTAGCCCCAGTAATTACTGAGGTTCTTTTCGATTAAAAATGGCTCATTGAAAAAGCTTTGCACTGGCAGTAGTTCAACACAGTTAACCCCTAACTGGGTTAAATATTGGATACTGCTGGGGGCTGCAAGGCCAGCATAAGTGCCTTTAATATCATCATTTACTTCAGGATTTAACACACTAAAACCTTTCACATGGGTTTCATAAATGATGGTTTGCTCTAAAGGAATATTAAGCCTTTTAACCGGTCTGTTTCTTAGTGCTCTGTCATCTACTACACAGCATTTGGGCATGTATTTGGCGTTATCTTTGCTGCAAAAGGATAAATCAGAATCAGGGCTATCAATTTGATAGCCATAAGTTGCATCGTTAGCTTCAAGTTCACCAAACAGCTGCTTGGCGTAAGGGTCTAGCAATAGTTTATGATGATTAAAGCGGTGCCCAAGTAAGGGTTGATAGGGTCCATAAACCCGATAACCATATAAGGTACCCGCTTTCGCTTGTGGCAAGTAACCATGCCAAATTTGTCTGGTTTTTTGGGTTAACGGAAATTGTTGTTCGTTAAGCCCAAACTCGTCAAAAAGACATAGCACCACTTGGGTGGCGTTAGCTGAAAATAGCGCAAAGTTCACGCCATTTTCATCAACGCTGGCGCCCAAGGGGTAAGGCTTTCCTGTAAGCAAAGGGTTAACCGATTCCATAGTTAATCCTCTTCAGATTCTAAACTGGTGTGGGCGGCCTTAACACTGAGCACAATCGTCGCCAATGGCGGTACAGTCACCAGACCACTGCGTGCCATGCCTTGCCAGTCAACATCGGTATTAATAATGGTGTCATTGCTTACCGCGCTACCGCCATAACACGGGCTATCACTATTGAGCACTTCGATATAATCATTTTCAGAAGGTAAACCGACCCTAAAGTCGTAATGCACTTGCGGGGTCATATTGACCACAAATATTAAATGCTGCCCACTGTCTTTGGCATAGCGAATAAAACTAAAGATACTGGCATCACCATTATCACAATCCAGCCATTGAAAACCTGATGGCTGATGGTCCAGTTCATATAAGGCAGGGCTTTCACTGTATAAGCTATTGAGATCTCTAACCCAATCTTGCATGCCTTGGTGCGGCGCGTATTGCAGTAAATGCCAATCTAGGCTTTGGTTATGATTCCACTCATCACGTTGGGCAAACTCTGTGCCCATAAACAGCAGTTTTTTACCTGGATGGCCCCACATAAAGCCTAAAAAGCTTCTTAAGGTGGCAAACTTTTGCCAATCATCACCGGGAATTTTATGCAGTAACGAGCCTTTACCGTGCACCACTTCATCGTGACTTAAGGACAAAATAAATTGCTCGGTATAGGCATACACTAAGCTAAAGGTCATTTCATGGTGGTGATGTTTACGGTAAATGGGATCGCGACTAAGGTAACTCAAGCAGTCATTCATCCAGCCCATATTCCACTTAAAGCCAAAGCCTAAGCCACCATTTTCAGTGGTGTCTGTCACTCCGCCCCAAGCGGTTGATTCTTCTGCCACCATAGTGACACCTGGGTAGGCGGCATAGATTCGCTCATTGAGCAATTTCAAAAATTCAATGGCTTGAATGTTTTCGCGTCCGCCATACTCATTAGGCAGCCATTGACCAGATTCTCGGCTGTAATCGAGATATAGCATGGAAGACACGGCATCTAGCCTTAGCCCATCGAAGTGAAACTCTTCAAGCCAATAACAGGCATTACTGAGTAAAAAGCTTTGTACTTCGCCGCGGCCGTAATTAAATATTAAAGTGTCCCAGTCAGGATGCTCCCCTTGACGTGGATCTTGATGTTCATACAAACAACTGCCGTCAAACTTAGCCAGTCCATGAGGGTCTTTAGGGAAATGAGCCGGCACCCAGTCTAATAAAACCCCAATATCATGTTGATGACATTCATCTATAAAGGCTTTTAAGCCAACGGGATCACCAAAGCGGTAAGTTGCTGCATATAAACCAACAGGTTGATAACCCCAAGAGCCATCAAATGGGTATTCACTGATTGGCATCAGTTGCAGGTGGGTAAAGCCCATTTCTTTAAGATATGGAATCAATTCATCAGCTAAGTCTTGATAACTGAGGTAACTATCGCCCCACTCACCTTTACGCTTCCATGAAGCGAGATGAACTTCATAAACAGACATAGGCAATTGATGTAGTTGCTGTTTTGCGCGCTGATTAAGCCATTTTTTGTCTTGCCATTTATAATCAGTTTTGTGTGGAACAACCGATGAATTACCCGGCGCTGCTTGCATTTGAATCGCATAAGGGTCGGCTTTTTCAGTTAAAGCGCCATCTTGTGTAGTGACACTAAATTTATAAAATTGGCCTGCATCAGCATTGGGAATAAATATTTCCCAAATGCCATTATTAGGATGAAAGCGCATGATATGGGCTCTGCCATCCCAATGATTAAAATCACCTACTACGGCAACTTTTTGAGCATTCGGCGCCCAGACACAAAAATGAACACCTTCTACACCTGCGATAGTCTTCCAGTTCGCACCTAGAAATTGGTAGCTTTTTTGCTGCTTTCCTTCAGCAAATAAGTAGATGTCATCATCATCCAGCAAGCTGCCAAACTGGTAGGGATCGATGATGGTTTCAATACTCATTGGATAAGTCACTTTTAAGCTATATAAAAATGGCTTAACCCGTCGTCCCATAGTGCCAGCAAATAAACCCTGCTCATCAACTTGGGTTAATGAAGCGACTTTTTTACCATCTTTTAGACTGATCACTTCAACTTCTATTGCACCTTTGACGAAGCATCTAACGATCAAAGATTTGCCATTGTCGGCTTTATGCATACCCAGTAATGAAAATACATCAGTAAAATTACCACTCAGTAATGCGGTATCGGTTCCATGATTAAAATAAGGGGCATTATTAGTCATTTTGCATTGCTCCATAAATGTTTGAATTAATGATTACGCTGTTCGTTATTCGCATTAGCCGTAAACAGCCCATTCAGGCTTGCCGCTGTCATCTATATATTTGCTACGTCTGGTTTTATTGATGGCATCGAGCCTGTTATTGACTGTTGAATCTGCTGAAATTTGTTCTAAAGTGCGACTTAAGCGTCGACACCAATTGGGGTATTGTTTCCAAGTACCGGGAATGTTTATCGGTTTGACTTCATCGATCAGATCGTCAATTTGAATGCTATATAGGGCTGAATTACCCGATGCCGATAACTGGAGCCAAGCAAGCATTAATTGCTCAAAATCAACTTCACCCATCACAATATTGGCTTTGATAAGATGATGCTGACTAAGTAAATCCAGTAGTTGTTGTTTCTCTATCAGCCTTAGCGATTTGGCCTCATCAAGTTGTTGCTCGTTGTCATACAGATTTAACTGATGCCGTAATTCAATATCTGCCGCAGTCCACCACGCCGTTAATGTCGGCACATCATGGTTTGCTAGCATCATCAAACTGTGAGACTTATAAAAGGCGGGGTTCATAAAGCCGTCATGATGTTTAGCAAAGTAAAATAGTTCGTTTGAAAATATTTTTGCTTTAGCTAGGTTGGCGACAATTTCTGGCGGCACTATGCCAAGGTCTTCGCCAATTAACACACATTGGGCTCGCTGACTTTCTAGGCACAAAATGGCTAATAAAGTATCCAATGGGTAATACACATATGCCCCATTGCCTAAACCTTCCTGCTTAGGCCACCACCATAAGCGTAATAAGCCCATGACATGATCGATTCGTAAACCGCCACAAGACACCATATTCGAGCGGATCAAATCAATGAAATGCTCAAATTTATGCTGGGCTAATTTGATAGGGTCAAATGGCGTTAAACCCCAGTTTTGCCCTTGAGGGGCAAAAGGATCTGGCGGTGCACCAATATTGGCATTGGTACAAAAATTATCGATATTTGCACAGACTTCAGCCCCCGTAGGCGAGGCACCGACTGCCATATCACGAATTAGCCCTAAGGACATGCCTGCAGTTTTGGCTTTTGCCTGACACTGAAGTAATTGCTCATAAGCGATAAATTGTAAATAACACAGAAATTCTGCATCTGTAAAACACGAATTTCGCTGTTGCTGGTGGGTGACATATTGGCTTAAACCTTCACCCTGCTGTTGCTTAAAACAGGCAAAGTCTAGATAGCGTTTACTGTGGTTGTTTTTATGCTCTTTAATAAACGCGTTAAACAGCATTTGATAAATAGAAAATTTAGTTTCATGTATCTCGCAGTAATCAAGCAATCTAGACTGAGCTAATTGATATTGTTTATTTCGCCAAAGCTTAGAAGTTATAACCCCTTCAATGGCAGCGTATTCAGCCACTGACTCGATGTGAATGTATAACGGATTAAGTCGACGTCTATCTGATGGGCTATAAGGGCTGGCACTTTCTGGTAAATCCAGAGCGTGTAATGGGTTTAGTAAAATAAAATCTGCGCCTTTGGCAGCAGCTAACTCGATGAGCTTTTGTAAATCATTAAAGTCACCAATCCCCCACTGGCTTTGGCTAGTAAGGCTATAAAGTTGGGTGCTAAGCCCCCATTTGGCTGTTTTACTGTCAGCATGAACATAGGCGCTGCGCGGCGCAATCATTAATTGACCGGTATATGTTTCACTGGAGCTTGCAGATTCAACAGTGGCACTGATACCGTGGTAACCAAGGCCTAGCGGGGCATTAATGTCATCATTTAATTGATACTGATATTTAAGATAACTGATACCATCAATGCCATAATCACCCACAACCCGCATTTGGCCGAGGCTGATTGGAAAATGAAATTTATCACCATGTTCAATTTCAATCTCAACTTTTATGCTGCCAGTAAAATGCTCAGGTAAATGAAACTCAACAATAGGGTCATCCACATAGCTCCATTGAAACCCGTGCAGAGGCTGTAACCATGGCGCGGCATCTAATTCAAAAATTCGTTGCTGAATAAATTCATCGCTTAAAGTCGAGCTAACAAAAGAACGATTAGCAGCAATATTATTTAGCGTGTCACTAGTTGATGCACCTTTAGTTGATGCATCATTAACACACATGGATTGTAAAATTCCATTTCTATCTAGAGGCTGGATCTGTACATTGTTGCCAAAGCAATCTATAAACTCAGCGCCTACGCCTTGCAAATACAGTAACTTCCCTAGTCCCATATTTGTCGCCCTCGCGAATGTCTTAACTGATTAATAACCCAGCAGTTACCATGCCAGCACAACATCACAGTTTAACGACAGTTTAATTTCAATCAGGTTACAGAATAAAAAGACCAAATTTCAAAAACTTAAAACCAACTGATTGTAAATTAAATTTACAAACTTGTTTAAAACGAAATTAAAAGCGTAATTAAAAACAATCACTTTGGTGCATTAACGCACAGCAAACGTGCAAAAAAAACAAACCCAATTTTACTGCAGGGCCTATAAAGAAAAATAACAGCCATAAAACTTTGCTTATAAACAGCTTAAAACCGTCAAACTTACGGTTATTGTGCTAATTTAAAGGGAAGACTTGCGCCATTTTATTTTTATAAAACCAATATGATTATCTGGGACGTTTGATGAATACTACGCAGTTCAATATTCACTTTTCATTGCAAACATTAACAAACCATATTGTTTCCCCACCAAAAGAGCTTCGCTCTAGAAAAGCCGCGGTATTAGTGCCTTTACTCGAAGTAGATGGCGAGCTTCAACTGTTGCTAACCAAAAGAGCATTACATTTACGCGCCCACCCAGGTCAATTTAGTTTCCCTGGCGGTAAAGTAGATAAACAAGATAGCAGTATGATTTTTACTGCCCTTAGAGAGGCTGAAGAAGAGATTGCCTTATTACCTGAAAATGTTGATGTGATCGGTACATTTCCGCCCCATACAACCTTTACCGGATTTGAAATAACCCCAGTTATCGGCATTGTTAAACAACCTTTTGAGATAGCGCTAGATCCAGGAGAAGTCGCCGAGGCTTTTTGGGTGCCACTTAAACACTTTTTAAACCCTAAAAATCGACACAGTATTCAGTATCAACGTCATGGCAGCTTTTATGATGTCCATTATATGCCCTATCAAGGTAAATTCATTTGGGGAGTAACAGCGGCAATCATTAATTTACTCTGTTGTCATTTAAACAATTCAGCTAACGTTTTTAATGGTTAATAAAAGAAACTTAAGTTTAGTTTCACTACAAACGAGATGATACCAACCATTCAAATAAGCTAGCGAATTACAAACCCGCTACCTGTGACATATTCAAGTGTTACAGTTAAAGCAGGCTCTCAGAATAATCGGTTCTCAATCCTTTTGAGCTCGCTATATTGGAACTAGCTATAATTTAAATCGCTATAACAGCGGCTTCTATTAGCATAAGTCTCACTAAAATCCCCAAACTGGAAAACGGCTAAGCGCCAGCCACTGATAGCAGCCTAAGTAAGACTTGTATTAGCCTTGGTCATCTACATATCACCGCTAGTTAAGTTTGGCAGGTTTTAAATACATCACTTTGTCATACGCTTATAACTGAATTTTCAGATAAAAAAGTAATATTGCCGCAATATTTTTAAGCAGATTCTGCTGGGTTTGTTAAAACTTGTGAAAATATCTGCCTGCAAGCGGCTTTTACCCTTGTGAAAAGCCCATTTCAAGGTAATATAAAGCCCCTATTTATATCATTGATTCATTGGAGAACTAAGCAACAATGAGCATTACATCTGTCGCTTCTGTATTTAAAGGTGACTTTGCGATCGGTTCGCAAGTTACGGTACGTGGTTGGGTTCGCTCACGCCGCGATTCTAAAGCTGGTATTTCATTTCTAGCCGTTTATGACGGTTCATGTTTTGATCCTATTCAAGGTGTTGTACCGAATAATTTAGAAAATTATACCAATGAAGTGCTAAAGCTTACTGCTGGTTGCTCTGTGATCATGACTGGTGAAGTTGTTGAATCTCCGGGTAAAGGCCAAGCATTTGAAATGCAAGTAACCAAGGTTGAAGTTGCAGGTTTAGTTGAAGACCCTGATACTTACCCTATGGCTGCTAAGCGTCACTCAATTGAGCATTTACGCGAATTAGCTCATCTTCGCCCACGCACTAACATTATTGGCGCAGTGGCCCGTGTTCGTAACTGTTTATCTCAAGCTATCCATCGCTTTTACAATGAACAAGGTTATATCTGGGTTTCTACACCACTTATCACTGCTTCTGATACTGAAGGCGCGGGTGAAATGTTCCGCGTTTCGACGTTAGATTTAGAAAATCTACCCCGTAACGATCAAGGCACGGTTGATTACAGCGAAGACTTTTTCGGTAAAGAATCATTCTTAACCGTATCAGGTCAGTTAAATGCTGAAACTTACGCTTGTGCATTATCAAAAGTGTATACCTTTGGCCCGACTTTCCGCGCTGAAAACTCAAATACTAGCCGTCATTTAGCTGAATTTTGGATGGTTGAACCTGAAGTGGCTTTTGCTGATTTAGATGATGCGGCCAAACTTGCTGAAGACATGCTGAAATTCTGTTTCAGAGCCGTTCTTGAAGAACGTCGTGATGATTTAGAATTCTTTGCTCAACGAGTAGAGAAAACTGCCATTGAGCGTTTAGAAGCATTCGTGACCAGTGACTTCGCCCAAATCGATTACACTGATGCCATTGAGATTCTTAAAGCTTGTGATAAGAAGTTTGAGTTTGATGTTGAATGGGGTATCGACTTACATTCAGAGCATGAACGCTACCTTGCTGAAGAGCATTTTAAAGCGCCTGTTGTTGTTAAAAACTACCCTAAAGACATCAAAGCATTCTACATGCGTCTTAATGATGACGGTAAAACTGTAGCAGCAATGGACGTATTAGCACCAGGTATTGGTGAAATTATTGGCGGCGCACAACGTGAAGAACGTTTAGACGTTCTTGATGCTCGTCTTGCTGAGATGAACTTAGACCAAGAAGATTACTGGTGGTACCGTGATCTACGTCGTTATGGCACTGTGCCACACGCAGGTTTTGGTTTAGGCTTTGAGCGTCTAGTATCTTATGTTACTGGCGTAAGCAATATCCGAGACGTGATCCCATTCCCACGTTCACCTAAGTCAGCCAACTTCTAAATCTAACTGGCTCACTCAATAAAAACGCGCTTAATTAGCGCGTTTTTTTATGGCTTAAATATGGCAAAATACCTTTGAATTTCATTCAATAAAAAAGGCTCTCAGCAAAGTAATTATCACTTTAAGCCATTATTTAATACGTTTTTTAAGAACTGATATTTTAATCGTTAACTGTTAATAATGATTTTATCTCGCAATTGTTTTACTTCATCTCTTAAGGCTGCAGCTTGTTCAAATTCAAGGTCTCGCGCATGTTGATGCATCTGCTTTTCAAGTACATCAATCTGCTTGGCTAACTCTGCAACACTTAGCACCTTAGTGTCTTTATCGCCATATTCAGGCGATTTCTCTGCAACTTTACCGAAGGCGGTATATTGATGTTTACTGTTACCACGGTGAGGATCGCCTAAGTCCATCACATCGGTGATTTTCTTAACTACCCCTTTAGGTACTTGGCCTAATTTCAGGTTATGCTCATGTTGTTTGGTGCGGCGACGTTCGGTTTCTTCCATGGCTTTTGCCATAGAGTTGGTAATTTTGTCAGCATATAAGATCACTTTACCGTTAACATTACGTGCAGCGCGGCCAATGGTTTGGATTAAAGAGCGCTCAGAGCGCAAAAAGCCTTCTTTGTCAGCATCAAGAATACACACTAAAGACACCTCAGGCATATCGAGTCCTTCACGAAGTAAGTTAATCCCCACCAATACATCGAAAACGCCAAGCCTTAAGTCACGAATAACTTCGACTCGCTCAACGGTATCGATGTCTGAATGTAAATAGCGTACTTTCACCCCATGTTCATCGAGGTATTCTGTAAGATCTTCTGACATCCGTTTGGTTAAGGTTGTGACTAAAACCCTTTCATTGGCCGCGACACGCTTTGGAATTTCAGATAATAAATCATCTACTTGTATCGCCACTGGGCGCACTTCTAATTCAGGGTCTAATAAACCTGTCGGCCTAACCACCTGCTCTGCAATTTCGCCATCACTTTGTTCAAACTCATAATCACTGGGCGTGGCAGAGACAAAAATGGTTTGAGGCATTAATTGCTCAAACTCTTCAAACTTAAGCGGCCGGTTATCTAACGCTGACGGTAGTCTAAAGCCATATTCAACTAGGGTTGTTTTACGACTTCTATCACCTTTATACATAGCGCCAATTTGTGGCACAGTAACGTGTGATTCATCGATAATCAGCAGGCCATTTGCTGGTAGATAATCTAATAAGGTAGGCGGCCCATCGCCTTCTGTACGACCTGATAGATAGCGTGAATAGTTTTCAATACCAGAGCAATAACCCAGTTCGACCATCATTTCAATATCGTATTGCACCCGTTCGGAGATCCGCTGCGCTTCTATTAGCTTATTGTTATCCAAAAGCTCCTGACGGCGTTCTCTTAACTCTTCCTTAATATGTTCCGTTGCTTCGATAATCGTTTCACGAGGAGTGACATAGTGACTTTTAGGATAGACTGTGGTTCTTGCTAAGCGCTTAGTAACCTGCCCTGTTAATGGATCAAATTCACTGAGCTGCTCAATTTCATCATCAAATAATTCAATTCGTATTGCATCACGCTCTGATTCAGCAGGAAAGACATCAATCACTTCACCGCGAACCCTGAAAGTACCACGCTGTAAATCAATATCATTGCGAGTGTATTGCAATTCACCTAAGCGGGTAATGATGTCTCTTTGTCCCATCAGATCACCCTGACGAAGATGCAATAGCATTTTCATATAAAGTTCGGGGTCACCTAAACCATAAATTGCCGACACTGAGGCTATCAGCACCACGTCTTTGCGTTCTAATAAGGCTTTGGTTGCAGAGAGCCGCATTTGTTCAATATGCGCATTGACCGAGGCATCTTTTTCAATAAAGGTATTTGACGCCGGAACATAGGCTTCTGGCTGATAATAATCATAATAAGAAACAAAATACTCTACGGCATTATTAGGAAAAAACTCTTTCATTTCGCCGTATAACTGCGCTGCAAGGGTTTTGTTTGGCGCCATGATAATCGTTGGGCGTCCTAAGGTTTGAATAATATTAGCTACCGTAAAGGTTTTACCAGAGCCCGTAACCCCTAATAAGGTCTGCTTAGCCACGCCTGCATCTAAGCCATCAACTAATTGCTTGATTGCCGTGGGCTGATCACCAGCAGGTGTATAGTCTGATACAAGATTAAAAACCGATTCTGACACTAGGATATATCCTTCTTTGTTGAAGGTGCATTTTATACTGAAGCCATCCATCTTTGCGAATGAGATTTATAGAAAACAACACTTAGCAGTAATTTATTACATTTCAAGCTTAGAAATATGAAATATTGCTACAAACGGAGTTTTAGGCTGCATTAGGTGAACAAAGTGCCTAAATCCCTTCATGAATGCACCATTTAATACACAACATTAACTTAAGCTTGTTTACATTAAGGCTCGCTAAACAACATTCATTAAAATAAAAGCATTGCATTTCTTATCACTCTGAAATCAAACAGAATTTTATTTATGCTGAATATTGGTAGATTTTAAGTCACTACCAATGTTTATAAGGGCTTGAGGGCATATTTCAAGAGTAACACACAGGCTTATCCACAGATTTAGTGGATAAGTCACTCTAACCCAATACTGATGGGCTATTGCAATAGGTGCGGTTTAATAAAATCGTAAAAAAACTATCATGAAATAAAATTACATTTGAAAGTTAGACTTACGAACTAGAAAAAATTTACATAACAATTGCACTGTTTCGATTATTAGGTTTTAGCAAATTAAATAGCATGTGATTAACATCAAGCATTTAGCTTAAAATACCTGCTTGATTCTATATCCTGACTTACTTTAATCAAGACGTTAGCTCAGTACACTCAAGCTGCATATCACCCATTACTACTAGTATACTTACTCCATTTTTAACTATTCTGCCAAGAGTGAAACAAACTGCTGCGCAACCTTTATTGGTATTCCCTATTCGGTGTTGTTAAGAATGGTGAATAAGCGCTGATACCTGCGTTGTGACATAAGCAAAGCTTCAATCAATTTTAAATCCAATTAACAGCGTTACGAATAGCGCTAGCTGATGGATCAATTTGATGGCAGTTATGACTAGAGATATCAAGCCAGCAAACGCTATAACTCAAGTCGCCCTATAAATGTACAGCGAGCATCTTATATTAGCCGCTTGACCAAGCAGTGGGATACGTCTTTATTTTACTCAGCTTGCTTGAACTTAGCTAATATAGAAGCGTTTAACTGTCCTTTAGTTGCGACAAGTGGTAATGACCATAAAGCTTAAATTGACCAGGCAGGCTTATTTGCAGATTCACTTGAGCACTAAAAAGTAATCTAAAAGTGACATTAGGCGTATTGAACATTTAAATCAGCTTGTTTTAGCGCCGATATGAAAATATAAGCTTTAGAAATACCAAGCATTTATTTCTAAAAGCTGTTTTAATCAAAAAATAAGTTAACTAAAAAACACCCATAACGGCCATTTATAAGCCTCAATGTGTATTAGGTGAGCAGTTAACATCAATTTTTCACTTTTTTTTATATCTCGAGTTGACGGATTGATCAGGGCGTTTTACTATGCGCTCCGTTCTCAGCAATACATTGCTAAAGACGATTCCCCTGTAGTTCAGTTGGTAGAACGGCGGACTGTTAATCCGTATGTCACTGGTTCGAGTCCAGTCCGGGGAGCCAATTTAGTTTAGTTAGTTGAAAATAAAGATAAAATGAAATTCCCCTGTAGTTCAGTTGGTAGAACGGCGGACTGTTAATCCGTATGTCACTGGTTCGAGTCCAGTCCGGGGAGCCAATTTTATCTTAGTTTTAATCGATTCCCCTGTAGTTCAGTTGGTAGAACGGCGGACTGTTAATCCGTATGTCACTGGTTCGAGTCCAGTCCGGGGAGCCAATTAAAACAAATTTTGAAGCAACGATTCCCCTGTAGTTCAGTTGGTAGAACGGCGGACTGTTAATCCGTATGTCACTGGTTCAAGTCCAGTCTGGGGAGCCACTTCAAAATAGTGTAAAAATTAAAGTATCGATTCCCCTGTAGTTCAGTTGGTAGAACGGCGGACTGTTAATCCGTATGTCACTGGTTCGAGTCCAGTCTGGGGAGCCACTTTAATAGTATGTTTGTAAAAATGAAGTATCAATTCCCCTGTAGTTCAG
>NZ_MCTY01000185.1:0-53775 GCF_002873635.1 Shewanella sp. 10N.286.52.B9 | reverse complement strand
TCGCCCTAGTTTTATTTAATGGCCACGGTTTTGTGTTTCACACTAATCTGATGCCATGTTGTCTGAGCGAGTTTAATTGCAACCAGACTCATAAAAACACAGCTCATCGCTGATTGAGCCGGCTTGGTGAGTGACAACATACCGCAACAGAGTAGCGGTATTTTTTGTTAGTGATTAGCACTTACTTCTAACTCCTAACTCCTAACTCCTTAGTGATTAGTGCTTGCAGATAGTGCTGAGGGTTAACTAAATACTGGCTCAATAACGCTATTTGTCAGCTGTTTTTTTACTGGGCGCGGTAAGCCTAATGCTGCCTCAATTGTTGGCTGGGGTTTACCCAGTAAATAGCCTTGGGCGTAATCAATTTGGTAGTGCTTGACCATATTTAGCACCTTGTCAGAATCCACAAATTCAGCCACGGTTTGAATATGCATTTTGCGAGCAAACTCAGATACGGTTTCAACTAAATGTTGGGCTTTTTTATCATGATCTAGGTGACGGATAAGCGAGCCATCAATCTTAATGATATCCACATCTAAGCTGAGTAAATGACTAAAGTTAGAATAACCAGCTCCAAAGTCATCAATGGCTATTTTACAGCCAAAAGGTTTTACTTTTGCAATGAAGTCTTTTACTAATTGGTAGTTGGTGATCTCATCACTTTCAAGTAATTCAAAGGTTAATCTTTGCGCCACCCCAGAGTATTGCTTCAGTAAATTAAGCAGCTGATTCACTTGTTCAGGTAGGGCAATATCATCGATAGAGATATTGACTGAAAACTCGTAGGGCTGTAGATGAAATAATGCAAAAGATTTTGTTAGCATACTCTGCATCAATAGTGGGTAAATACGCGATTGCACGGCGGTTTTCATAAACATTGCAGGCGTTAAATAATCGCCATCAGCTTGTTTTATTCGCATTAAACATTCAAATTTCGGGGCGCTATTGCCATCCAGTGGCTGGATTAATTGTACAAAGGGCACTACGGCATCATTTTGTATTGCCAGCGCCAACATACGGCTTTGCTGCATGTTGTGTTCAAAAGCTTGTGGGTTGACCATTGATAAAGAAAACAGCTGATAACGCTGAAACTGTTTAAGGGCAATTCTTCTGGCTAAATCAGCATGTTGATGCAGTTGTGAGTAATTACTATCAATACAGTGGGCTCCACCGGCGCTGAGGTTAACATATACCTCGTTGCCATCTATGGTGATGGCATGTTGAGTGACATCATCAATAATGGCTTCTGCTAGTTGTTGTAAGTGCAGATCTTCAACTTGATTGCTAAGGGTGACGACAAACTCGTTAGCGCCGGTTTTGTAAACCGTGTGCTGACTAGCGGCAGCGACGATCCGCTTGGCAATAACTTTGATAGTCGCATCGCCAGTTTTTACCCCGTAAAAATCATTTATTTGGCCAAACTGATTAATGTTAAAGGCAATTAAAGAGTGCGCAGTTTTGCCTGCTAAATCTGCGTAAAGCTTTTTGCGGTTAGGCAAGCCTGTAAGGTTATTAAAATAAGCCTCGGTATACAGATTAGTATTTTGCTGCTCAATTTTATTAAAACTGGTGACCAAGGACTGACGCATTAATTCGAAGTCTTCAGCCAGTTGTTGAATTTCATCTTGGCTATTTATGTAAAGTTTTTGGTTTAAATTACCCTTAACGATTCTTTGGGTCCAACTGGTCAGTATTAGAATGTCTTTGGTGACAATTTTACCGACGCGCATAAACAACCAGCTAGCGACAGCAATCAGCCCCAGCAAAAGCAACAACTGAAAAAACAGTATATTTAATAGTTCAGTGCCATAAAGCTTTACTTGAATCGACGCACCATAAAAGCCTTTTAATTGACCTCGGTAGACAATAGGCTGCATCAACTGGCTAAAACCTAGTACCCATTCAGCTTGTTGGGTACGGGCGGTTTCTATTTTACGCATATTGCGTGGGCGTTTTTTTACCTGTAATTGCCCAGTAAGCGCTTGTTGTTGTGCCTTGGGAATTAATTGCGCCCATAAGCCCTTCATAAAGTAATCTTCAGAGCTAGCAAAGCCAAGTTTTGAGGCTCTATCTTGTTGGATGGTTTCATTCTGACGGCGGTGATGCAAACTGACTAATTGGCCGTTTTTATCCAGCACCGCAAAATCAGACAAGGTAATTTGAAATAAGCTGTTTTGTTTTTTATCGATGCGGGTAGTCGCTTGAGAAAAAAAACGCTCAATGGTCGCTGAGATTTGTTGTTGCTGGCTTGCTATGTTGTCAAAATCAATTTGTTCACTGGCTAGCAGTAAGTGCATGTTATGCAAGGTGTCACTAACCGAAAGCTTTATCAATTGGCGGCTTTGATGCAGTTGATAGCCAAAAAACACCACTTGTACACAAATAAGGATCAACATGTTGCTGATCATCAGTTTACGGTGAAAGGGCATTTTTAAATGCAGTAACCAATATAAAAAAGGCTCTAATACACAAAATAGTAAAAATGCCCCCACAATCGATAGAGTAAATAGCTGCACTGTGGTGGCAATCTTGGGCCAGTCAAACACGTGTAACACAGAGTTGGTATCACCCCAAGGGTTACTGGTTGTGTTAGGGGTATTCGGATCTAAAATCCAAATCGGTGTCGGCTGTCCATCGAGATGCAGCACCAGTTTATATTCAATGTCACCGGGATGAATGGAAAGATCATATTGCCACTGGTTAGCAGAGACTTGCTGCATTTGATAATAAGGGTCGTCACTATACCAGTCAGAAAAACTGCCACTGACAAAAACCTTATTCACTTTAGCATCAGGGCTAAGACCATAATCTTGATTGAGGGCGTCAGAGAGCGGCAAGGTTAGCGTGATGCGATAAGGGCTTAACGCATCTGTAGTCATTGCATTAATTAGCCAAGTTTGAATCGGCCACAAACAGACTAGTGCAACCAAAATGCCCAGCCTCATTTTCCATTTATGTAAATAATGAGCAACTATACTCACAGACACGACCTTGTATCTTAAAAAAGTAACTACAGATGACTATATTACTTAGCCTTTGGTAAGCAATATGAGCTGCAATTTCACAGAGGTCAACAAATAGCAGTATAAAAAATGCCTTAAACAGTGTTCGGAAAAATCACCAATGATCGCAAGCCCTTATGAGGCCAGAGTTTGGGCTTAAAATAACTGATGTAACATGTTTAACACACTTGTATGAAAAATAACACCTTGGCCAGTTCAGTCTCACATCAAGGTGCTAATTTGTGAAGCTCAGCAAATAAGCTGTCTAGCAGATATAGCTTATTTTGCGTATAATAACTGCTATCTGTTTCTGCAATAAAAGTGCTATTTAAGCCACTTAAAGGCAGACAATCATTCATTTAAAGAGAACTCACCATGAGCAATATCCCACCATGTCCAAAATGTGAATCAGCCTACGTATACGAAGATGGCTCACAACTAGTTTGTCCAGAATGTGCTCATGAATGGAACCCAAACGAAGAAATCGTTGATCCAGATGCAATCATCCTAAAAGATGCAGTAGGTAACCTACTTGCAGAAGAAGACAAAGTGACCCTGATTAAAGACCTTAAAGTAAAAGGTTCTTCATTAGTGCTTAAAGTTGGTACTAAAGCGGTTATCAAACGTTTTGTTGATGCTGACCATGATATTGACTGTAAAGTTGATGGTCACGGCCAAATGATGCTCAAATCAAAGTTTGTTAGAAAGCAAAACTAAATCGCTTTTTAATTGAGTTTGATAAAAACCTGCCAAGTGCAGGTTTTTTTATGGCCGGCAGTTCAGTTGCCACCGCCTCATTGGAATCGAGAAAGTTATTGATTGGGATTGATAAAAGTTGTTTGAACTAGCCAAAGAAAAAGGGCTTAACCTTGCGGTTAAGCCCTTTTAGAATTTGGTGGAGGCGGCGGGATTTGAACCCGCGTCCAGAAAGCCTACATCCAAGGCGCTACATGTTTAGTCTCTCTTTTGGTTAACCAAGTACACTCCGAAAGACAGGATTGCAATTGGCGAGTCCGATACTATTTCGCGGTTCACCCTCGGACGGAGTTCCCTCGCTATCAAATGTAATATGACCATCTTGAATCCCTGCCCATTTGAGAGACGTGGGTAAGATGGCTAGCTAGCCTAAGCTGCTAGAGAGTAGTTAGAGTCGTTAGCAACTATAACAGTGCGGCTTTTTACGAGGCCAACCGCCCCTCGACATGCTCCCAGGGTTTCGTGAATCCTGTCGAATCCAGAATCGCCCCCAAAGTTTGTTGATTGTATCGGGTAAATACTAAAATACCTAATGTATTTGACCACAGTTACAATCGTTTGTTCATTATCCGTCCAGTCTCGACTTCTTCATTACTCGAGATTGTTCAACTTTCCACTCACGTTCTTTAGTGTCTTGGCGTTTATCGTGATCTTTTTTACCTTTACCGAGTCCTATTTCCACCTTTACCCAAGCGCTTTTGCGCCAGTAAAGTGACAATGGCACTAAGGTGTAGCCTTGACGCTCAATTAAGCCTTCAAGTTTATCAATTTCACTGCGCTTTAATAACAGCTTTTTAGTACGCACTGGGTCGCAAACTACATGGGTGGTTGCAGTGTTAAGTGGCTGAATGGTACAGCCATGCATAAAGGCTTCACCGTTTTTAATAAAAACGTAGCAATCTGCGAGGGTCACTTTACCCATACGCAAAGATTTTACTTCCCAGCCTTGAAGCTCTAAACCGGCTTCGACTTTTTCTTCGATTTTAAATTCAAAGGTGGCGCGCTTATTACGTGTAATCGTAGCGGGCGGATTCTTTGATTTTTTTGAATTCTTTTTTACCATAATCGCGTGTGATACCCGCTGTTATCCCATTTAAAAACTCTGCTTACTCGTTGACGTGTGGCAGAGATGGGGGAGAGAGAAAACTAATCTGTGGATTATACCCAAACGGCTTAAAGATGCGAGTACATTCATCAAGCTGTAATGGATGCGTTTTCTTGGGAGCATGTTAAAATCGACTCATTGTTAATATGAGTGTTGTTTTTCATGCCAAAAATTTCAAAAAGTGTACTGGTTCGATTTAGTGCAATGCAGATGTATGATCTGGTTAATGATGTGGAGTCATATCATGCATTTTTACCCGGCTGTGTGGGTGGGAAAGTGCTGGAGTTTGATGGACAAACTATGGTGGCGTCGGTTGATGTCTCTAAAGCTGGGATCCGTAAAACCTTCACCACTCGTAACCAAGTGGTGCCAGGTAAAACGATTGAGTTAAGGCTTGAGAATGGCCCTTTTAAACATTTAGACGGTTTATGGCGCTTTACCGAGTTAACGGACGATGCCTGTAAAGTTGAATTTGATTTAAATTTCGATTTTTCAAATCCATTAGCTGATTTGGCCTTTGGCAAAGTGTTTAAAGATCTGATGAATTCAATGGTGACGGCATTCACTGAAAGAGCCAAGGTGATTTACAATGACAAATGATGTTGAAACATTTGCGGTGGATGTGATTTATGCGCTACCGACTCAGCAAAAAATTATTAGCGTGAATGTGCTGCCTGGCACCACATTTATTGAGGCGGTAAAGCAAAGCAATATTGTCAGCTTTTTTCCAGAAATTGATTTAGCCAAGGTGAAGCTAGGGGTGTTTAGCCGTCAGGTCAAGCATGATGAAGTATTGGTGTCCGGTCAACGAATAGAAATATATCGGCCATTAATTGCAGATCCTAAAGATGTGCGTCGCAAGCGTGCTGAAAAAGCCAAAGAAGAAGGCCGCAGCAATAAGATAACGGGTGCAAAAGTTAACTGATTTGAACTAAAAGCGGTCATGTATTACTGCTATTACATAAATAAAAACGGAGAGAATGAAACATTCTCTCCGTTTTTATTTTTATTGCTTAAATCTGTTTTTCATTACTGCTCATCTTGCTGCGGTACATCATTTTCAGTTTCTAAGCGCTCTTCTTCAACAAGTGGGTGAATATCGCCCCTCATCGCTTTAGGTTCTTGCTCAGGTAGTAATGGTGCAACAACTGGGGCTGACACTGTTGGCAATGCCCCTTCGTTTAAAGGCGTATTAAAGTCATCACTGAGTTCATAGTCGCCTTCAACTTTGGTGAGTAAGTCGCCATCAAAGTATAAAATAAGTTCTTTATGAGTCACTTTAGCGTTACGGCCACTTTTAAAGTGATAAACGTAATACCAAATATTGTCTGCGAAACTATCACGCAACACTGGGCGACCTAAGATGTATTCAGCCTGCTCTTTAGTCATGTCGATACGCAGTTTTTCAACTTGCTGTAACTCCATGTAGTTACCTTGCGGTATATCTGGCTTGTAAATTAAGTAGTCAAAAACGCTACATGCACTTAGTGATACAGAAAGCGCAACGGCGCCTAAAAGGGTAAGACTTTGTTTTTTATTTATCATTGTCTGCGCTATTTCCTAAAAATCTGACGCCATCATACCCAAGGCTTCCCTATGCTGACAAGTGGCTATTGATACTTCATTACTACTTCAATGACGGTTATGACTCATTAGTGACTCAGTTAGTTCCCCAAATTTGACCAATGATGATTTTATTGGCGCTAAATATGTTGTGTAAATGTTTAAAAGAGGTGGTAATAGCGCTGCTATTTATATAAGTTTGATAGTAACTGGAGTTATTTTTAAATGCCGTGTGCCGCCATGGTAATGCTAGGGCATTTAGTGCAGAAAACTCTTAACCTTTTTTTGAAAAAAATTGAGCACAATGTCATTAACAAGAGTTGAACCGGGTGAGACTGGACGTTTAGTTTTTGTAGGGACGGGACTGCAACTTGCCGGCCATATCAGTAAATTAAGTCAAAGTTATATTGAGAATGCAGATATTGTATTTTCTATTGTGCCCGATGGTTTTGCTAACCGTTGGCTTGAAAGCTTAAATGGCAATCATATCTCATTACAGTGCCATTATGCTCAAGAGGGTGAAGTGAAGAATCGCCGCGACAGCTATGCTGAGATGGTTGAGGCGATTTTGCAGCAAGTTCGTCAGGATAAGCTGGTGGTGGTAGCCTTATATGGTCACCCTGGGGTATTTTCTTGTGTATCTCATTTAGCCATTAAGCAAGCGGTTAACGAAGGCTATGAGGCGAATATGCTGCCGGGTATTTCCGCTGAAGCATGTTTGTGGGCAGATTTAGGCATTGACCCCGGCTCTAATGGTCATCAAAGCTTTGAAGCAACACAATTTATGCTTTACCAGCATCATCCAGATCCTGCGACTTACTTGCTATTATGGCAAATCGCTTTGGCTGGTGAGCATACTTTGACCGAGTTTAGTACTGATCAACACCGCTTGGAGATTTTGGTTGATCACTTAAGCCAATGGTACCCACTTGATCACCAAGTTATTATATATGAAGCGGCAAACTTGCCAATTCAATCTCCAAGAATTGACCAAATTCCTTTAAAGGATTTGCCGTTTGCGCCATTAAGTATGATCAGTACTTTATTAATCCCACCTTCAATGCCGCTGAAGTTAAATCAGCTGATGATGAAAAAATTAGGGATTAATGCCAATGATATTGGTTAACAGAATACGGGTTATTGTGGACAATAACCGCGCTTGATAGCTGTACTAATCAATAGTGATAACAACCTTGAAGACAAATAAGGAAATAACATGTCAAATTTAACCGAGTTTTTTACTCAATTAAGCTCAGATGCCAAGTTGTTAGAGGCTTATAAGAAAGATCCTCGCGGCGTTATGCAGGCCAATGGTTTATCAGATAAAGACATTGACGCTGTGATGTCAGGGGATATGGCGCAAGTTAAATCCTTGGTGGGTGATGTTGAACTGAAATCAATTTTACTCGTCCATCACTTATCGTAATCTTAGCCTCATGCTAAAAGCGCTTAATCGGTTACTTTGCTCCACGTTATTCATTTTCTGCGCAGCAGTGAGTGCCGATGACGTCAGCGCTGACGATATTGACCAAAAATTAGATCTGCTAGATGTATCAATACTTAAAGATATTGATACCTCTAGCGCCAGCATTAATGAACTGTTTGGTTTGTTTGATAGTCTAAGTCGAGCGCAAAAAATAAGGCTTTATATTTTTGAGTCGGTACGGCTTATTCTTGCCGGAAAATATGAAAGTGCCTTACAGACTTTAGATAAGGCTCTATTACTCAACCCGAACGATGAGCAATTAACGAATATTTATGCTTATAAAATTTCTGCTAGTATTCCTTTAAAGCGCTATGAAGATGCTTTTAGCCTACTGGAGAAAAGCCTAGCACGCATTGACAGCTTTCAAGATAACTCGATTAAAATCAGTTCCTATGTCAGGCTAATGAATACCTATCTAGATTTAGATAAATATGACGAGGTACTTAGGCTTTCGAAGATTGTTTTTATGTTAAATAAAGGCCAAGATAGCAAATCCCATTGCTATGCCATGGTACTGACATCTGCAGCGCAATTATCATTGAACCAAATCCCTTATCTAGAACAATTACAATTATTGGCAGATACCCAAGATTATTGTCAGCAAAATAATTTCCCGTTAATTGCAGCTATGGCCATTAAAGGCAAGGCTATAGTTGAGTTTGAACACCATCATTATCAAACCGCAGAAGTGTTATTTCTTAAAGCGTTAGCAGCTTATCAACCGTTTAATTTTGAGTTAGAAATTAATAATATTTACGCTTATTTAAGTGAAGTTTATTTTCAGTTACAACAATTTCAACAGGCGGTTGAGTATGCCGAATTGGTCGATAAACTGACTAACGAGCCTAATAATTATAAGGCTAAGCAGCGTGCTTATAATGTGCTTTCAATGGTGGCTAGTAAACGTGGTCAATTTAAAGTTGCTTATCAATATCATGTGCAAGCCCATGCCATAGGGATGCTGTTAATTAATGATAAAAAGGTCAAAGAAACGGCATACCAAGTTGCAAAATTCGATAATGCAGAAAAGACTCGCCAGTTAAATAAACTGGCACAAGATCAAGAAATGCTAGCGAAAGAGCGCAGCATTATGAATAACGAAAAAAGCGCTTCGTTTATGTTTTCTACCGTCTTGACGGGCACGGTAGCATTTTTGAGTTTGTTGCTTGCCACCGCATGGATGCAAAGAAATCAATTTCGTAAACAAGCTCAAATTGATTTACTCACCGGCTTGTTAAATCGTGGTACTGGCGAAGAAAAAGCCGAAGATGAATTTGTCCAAGTGCTTGCCCGTGGCGGACAATATAGCGTTATAGTGATTGATTTAGACTTTTTTAAACAGATCAACGACACCTTTGGCCACGGCACTGGGGATTGGGCACTGAAAAAGGTTGCTGAGGTGATAACGGCGAATACCCGTAGTACAGATATCGTCAGTCGAATGGGTGGTGAAGAGTTTGCTATTTTTATGCCTTTTACCACAATTGAATTAGCAGTTGAGTTAGCGAAAAAAATACGATTTGATATTGAGTCGATTGATACTCGTTTTTCTGGTCATCAATTTACAATTACCGCAAGTTTTGGGGTTAGCCAAATAACGGCAGATGATCTAAGCCTTGATCCCATCATTAACCGTGCAGATACAGCCTTATATAAAGCAAAATCTGAAGGTCGAAATAAAGTGGTTTATTTATCATAGCTACCTGCTTTGGGCGTTTTTATCTGCACCAATATGGCTTCTGTATTTGCAAGCTTTGACCTTCCTTAGTGCAAAAATGCTTTAAATTGTGACTGTTTTTAACTTTTTATAAAAAAAGATGCATTTTTTTTCGACTAAACCAATAACTTTTGTGATGTTGATCCGGTTACAACTCCACCAGTCTAGAGTATATATTCTATATAGCCTATTTTGTTTACGTAAACGTCAAATTAAAACAGTTGTTTAAATTTGGTTGTGATTAAGCATATTATAACTCAATGATTTTAATTATTTTAATGGCTTTACCTCAGGGTATGTTCAAAACAAAATGCTATTTCTACTTTAGTAGAAAACTGCCTTAAGGCTGTACACAATTATTTGCGACATGTAATTAAAGTACTTGTGTAATTACCTTTTTGTGCTGTTGGTAAATTGGTTGGACAAGTTACCAACTAAAACCAATTAAATGTTGTTTTAATTTTTATCTGTTTTAAATCAGTGTTTTGTTGTGTTTTTGCTGTTGGTGTTACCAATTATTAGGTTGCTGTTTGGCTTGTTGAGGATGTTATTTGGTTGTTGCAAATGCAAACGTTTCTGGTTAGGTTTTAGTACGAAACAAACATTTGATGGTTAAAAAGTAGCAGGGTTTGTTTTTAGATATGTGGAAGTAAGTTGTCTGTTTATAAACACTGATAGAGGTGTACAGATAAATACGCTTACTGACCACCATTTAACTTTTAAAAACGAATTATTGCTCAAGGGGCTAAATATGACAGCAGAACAACTAATGGCTAAATATGCTAAATCACAGCCAAGTGCTGAAACTGATTTACCAACAAGCTCAGAGCTTGCTTTGATTGGCCCAGAAGTCCCTGGCCAAGAGGTTATCTTCAATGATGGCTCACTGTCATTATTGGCTAGTTTATGTGGTGCTTTTGCTGCTGAAGTTCCTGAGTTGCTATCACAGCGAAAATTAAAGCAGCAACGCATTGATGATGGTCAATTACCTGGCTTCTTACCTGAAACCCGCGCTATTCGAGATGGTGAGTGGGCGATTAGAGGGATACCTGAAGATCTTACTGACCGTAGAGTTGAAATTACTGGCCCCGTAGATCGCAAAATGATTATTAATGCGCTGAATGCCAACGTAAAAGTATTCATGGCAGATTTTGAAGACTCACTAGCACCAAGCTGGGAAAAAGTCGTTCAAGGTCAAATTAACTTACGTGATGCAGTGCGAGGCGATATTAGCTTTACTGCTGAGGCAACAGGCAAACATTACAGTTTAGATGAAGATCCTGCAGTACTTATCTGTCGAGTACGTGGATTACACCTTAAAGAAAAGCACGTTGAGTTCAAGGGCGAGTCTATTCCAGGTGGTCTGTTCGACTTCGCGATGTATTTTTATCACAACTACCATCAATTATTAGCTAATGGCAGCGGCCCTTACTTTTATCTTCCTAAGCTTGAAAGTCATGTTGAAGCGCGCTGGTGGGCAAAAGTGTTCGCATTCGTTGAAGAACGTTTTTGTTTAAAGTCAGGCACAATAAAATGTACCTGCCTAATTGAAACGCTGCCGGCAGTATTCGAAATGGACGAGATTTTATATGAACTACGTTCAAATATTGTGGCATTAAATTGTGGCCGCTGGGATTACATTTTCAGCTATATCAAAACCTTGAACAAACATGCTGACCGTGTTTTACCAGATCGCCAAGCAGTCACTATGGATACGCCTTTTTTAAGTGCTTATTCACGTCTACTGATTAAAACCTGTCACAAGCGTGGCGCATTAGCTATGGGCGGCATGGCAGCATTAATTCCGGCTAAAACAGCCGAAGAAAATGAAATTATTTTGCAAAAAGTAAAAGGTGATAAAGAGCTTGAAGCGCGTAATGGACATGACGGTACTTGGGTGGCACACCCTGGTTTAGCCGATACCGCCATGGCGATTTTCAATGATTATATTGGCGCCGGAACTAACCAGTTGCACATTACCCGTGATGTCGATGCACCGATATTAGCCGAAGAGCTGCTGACACCTTGTGATGGTGAACGTACCGAAGCGGGCATGCGTTTAAACATTCGTATCGCAGTGCAATATATCGAAGCGTGGATCCAAGGTAATGGTTGCGTTCCTATCTACGGATTGATGGAAGATGCCGCTACAGCAGAAATCTCACGCACCTCGATCTGGCAGTGGATCCAACATGAAAAGTCACTTTCTAATGGCAAGTTAGTCACTAAAGACTTATTCAAAACCATGCTGGCTGAAGAGCTAATTAATGTCGAGCAAGAGCTAGGGCAGCAAAGGTTTACCAGTGGTCAGTTTACTAAAGCGGCCAGTCTGTTTGAGGAAATTACCACCTCTGATGAGTTGGTCGATTTCTTAACACTACCGGGTTATGAGTTATTAACAGCTTAAATTCAGTAGACGTATTACAAAAGTTTAATTTATAGCGGCTGAGAAAGGTTATAGATTCGTGTCGCATCAACAAGAAGTGGGCACAGGTTACTTTGACCAAGTGACAAGCTGTATTCAAGGCGGTTAATCTTCAGTGACGGCATTGACCGGCTTTACCGAAGAAGAGCTGTTTTAATACCACTTCTGTAACAGTTTAGCTGCCATGCAGCTGATGTCCCCCGATGTAGTTCACCTACAGGCTACATCGGGTTTTATCCAGTATTTGGAATTTTAGCGCAAGCTAGTTGTCGTTCTTAATGCGAGGATTTTTACTTCCTACCCAGTAAGTTTTCAACCATTTGCTTGTGTTGCGGCTCTTATGAGCCGTTTTTTTTTGCTTAAAATTTATAGCGAAATCACAGCTGATTCAGTTAAACCTTCTAGTTATGTTATTGATTAATATCAATCCAAAGCGGCTAAAGGATTAGTGAGTCATTATCGAAGGCACCTAATGCTAGAGTAAATAACATAGACACTAATAGGGGGGAGTTTTGTTGCTGTATTCTTTTGCTTATGGACTTTTTTGACTGATAGCTCGTTAAACTCATATCTTGAGAAACTAATCGATTGTTTGGCTTAAGCGCTCAAGTAAGCAAAGCCAGCGTAGCTAAGTTGCTGGCTTAGGTTTTTAATCAATATTAACTTATCGATAGAGGTTATTTAGCTTGTTTCTTTGCGCCTATCAACCGCGCCACGGCTTTGGCATTGTCGTTAGGCACTGCAATACTTAAATGATATTGAATAATTTTCCAGCCATCATCAGTTAATTGTAGTGCACCTGTACCGCGACATAGACCATAACTGGCGCTTTCAAGTAATTCATCAAAAACAATGGTGTTATCAAACTGCAGTAGCTGGCGTGAGCTGACTTCATAATGCCAACCATCTGTAGGTCTGGCATAACCGGCAAATTGTTGCATATCCCAGCGCTCTGTGGCATCAGTGCCTAAAAACACCGCTTGCTGGTGATATAGCGAAAAGTAACTGTCCCAGTTCGCCTGGCTGGCATTTTGGTGTAGTTGGTCGAGAATGCTATTAGCTTGTTGCTTTGACTCGTCAGAGAGTGCCTCTTGAGCTGCTAGGGGTAAAGAAGACATTAAACATAAACTAGTGGTTAATAATAATCTTAAGATGGCTTTGTGCATGAAAATTCCTTGTCTGCTAAATGCTGGCTGGTAATGATAGCCGCGAAAATCAATGACTCAATGCTGATCTTAATGCCAATTGATTGGGTCTAGCTGATAAAACTGACTCAGTTCTTTATAAAGCAATTGATGCTGTTGGTAAAACGCTAACGGTTTCTCGAAAAAGGTTTCACTAATGACGGCAAAAAACTCAGCAGGATTGGTCGCACCATAGTAGTTAAACAGCGAGGGTAATTGATGCTGGGCACAATATTGCAGCGCTTTAAACTCACGACCGAGTGTTGCTGACCAAGTGGCATAATCGGTGAACTCTTTTAATGGCGGTGCGCCATTGGCATTGCCGTTTTCCTGATCTAGCTGATGAGCAAACTCATGAATAACCACATTTTGACCATCAAATGGCGCTGCAGCGCCGTCCAAAGTACTTTTCCACGACAAGATGATCTTGCCATTACCCCAGGACTCTCCCAGTAACACATTACGTTCATTAGAGGATACGCCGGCAAAGTCGGTGTTATTTTTCTCAACAATAAACGCATAGGGATACACTAAAATTTGATTTAACTTGGGGTAAAAATTGGTTTTTCGATTGAGTAATAACAAGCAGGCTTGCGCGGCAATGGTCACTCTTACTTCGTCGGTAATGTTGAAGCCATCACAGCCGACAAATTGTTTTTCATCAATAAAAATCTGGATTAACTTTTTTAGTTGTAGCTGCAGATCTGTGGGCAATGCATGAAAATAGGGTAAGCGACGCTTAAGGATTTGCCGCCATGCTTTAGGGAAAGGCCTTGTCATAAGCTGTTGCCTGCGCTTTTCAGTGCGTTGAGACTTAGTCATAATCAACGCGATGGCAGTTACCGCAACGGTGACAAGTAAAAACACTGCAAACATTCAGCTCTCCCAGATTATATTAGCTTGTCATTATGTTATTGGGTGAATTTGCGCCAAATTCAAGTGGCTGATTTTTATTGAGACAAAAAAAACTGGCAAACAACCAAGGTTGCTGCCAGAAAGAAGGGGAGGGAGTTTATTTTTATAGTTGATTTAACGTATTTGCAGTCGTTGCTCTATTTGCTGTTGTTCTTCAAGTGATAATGAAAAATGCTGTTTAATCATTATTCTAATTAACTTTGACTTTGCCGATTGGCTGCTTTGACTTAAGCAGTTTAATTGCTCAATTGCCGCTTCACTTAAGGTAAATGTTGCCCGTCTAAATGGTTTAGGTTTTTCATTTATGGGTTCATTCGCTTCAGCTTGGGTGGTTAATTCCCATAGTTGCTGCATCGCCTGTTGGTTTGAATCTGCATTTTTACAGGCGCTCGACTGCTGTGGTTTGCCCATAGCGTAAAGATTTGCTGCCTCAATAAAGTCATCAACTGACATTTGCGGCAAAAAAGGCGTACTACATGGCGTAACGGTTTTCTTCAGATCGGCCAGGCCCATAACTTCCCCCTAATTGCGTTACATTATCGTTATTATTTCGCTGCCTGATTAGCTGTTTGGCATCGCTTACTTCTAGCAATTCACAAGCAATATTACGGATTTCAACCGCGGCTTTTCCATTGGGGTCTATTTCAATGACTGACAAGCCAGACTCTTCACTGTCGTCATAAATATTTCGGCTGTAAGTAATCGCATCAAGCACGTTAATATCGTAAGTTTTACATACCTCTTTAGCTTCGAGTATTCGACCTGCTTGGTTAGGCAAACTTGGACACTGAGTTACCACAAAAGAGGCTTTCATGGTGGGATTAATCATTTTGCAGGTAGCGACAATATCATCCATGTGACTGACCGTTTTTAGGTCTCTACGCTTGGGTCTTAGGGGCATTAAGGCGTGAGAGGCCACTGATAATGTAGCGCGCAGGGCTAAATTGTCTTGGCCGCCGCAGTCAACGAGTACATAATCATAATGTTTCTCAAGACTGAGTAAGTCGTTACGGATTTTTCCGTACAATTGGACGCAATTTATTGCTGGTAATTCAGGGTTGTTATTGCGCGCTTGGATCCAATCTGATGTGGTTCTTTGCGGGTCGCAATCGACCATGATAATACTGGCTGTGGCTTCTTTAGCGAGAAATACTGCGATATTTTGGGCTAAGCAGCTTTTACCACTACCGCCTTTTTCACCACCGACTAAGATAATCATCAAAACATCTCCTGATGTGGTATAACGCCATTGGATTGTCAATCATTATTGATTCGCTTGGTTATAAAAGGTTGATTTTTTGTTGGCGCTTTATGTTGCACTTGTTATTAACTTTATGTTGCTATGACTTGGTCGTCAATGTGCTATAAATTGACGTTTTTAGTGGCTTTGACAGGCGTTTGTTTTTTGACAAAATAGCGGCTAATGGCGATTTTTTGACTGTGTTAACCTTATGAGCTATTCACTATAATTTTAGTAATAAATTGAATTGCTTAAGTTGATTATTTGATAAATTAATGACCAGAAAAGTGGCTAGTGTTGCCAACCGCTAAATGTAAATGACTCTTATCTATAACTAAACTTTGCTTTTGTATTTATCGCTATTCCAAAATGTTATATTGCTATTGTTAACTAAATCTCCTGAACAAAAAGACTTTGACACTATGAATGAAAAATTATTATTAGAAGCCATTAACCAAACCATGCCATTTGGTAAATATGCTGGACGAAAGTTACTGGAATTACCCGAGCCATACCTGGTGTGGTTTCATAGTAAAGGTTTTCCTGAGGGGAAGTTAGGCGAGCAATTGGCATTGATGTATGAAGTAAAACTTAATGGTTTAGAGCAGATGCTGCAGCCGTTATTAACAAAGTAAATCCACTGGTTAACGTGTTTGTAAGACTTGTCTTTATCAGTTGATATCTTGCCTTGTGCTGCTGAGGATTAAGATTTAAGTGAGCGGCTTGCTTAAATAGAAACTATTAATCACCTGCTGTTGACTGATTTGGTAGCTTGGCTGGATCAGTGTAAACCCTTGCTTGATGAAAAATGCTTTTGATAAGTATGACGCATCAACATTCAATTCTGCGTAGCCTTGGCTGAGAGCCCACTTTTCTAAGGTTTCATAAAGCTGACATGCTAGCCCTTGTTGCTGATAGGCGGGGGCGATATACAAACTATCAATATAACCGCGGCTTTTAAAATGGGTTTCGACATTGATAACCCCAATAACCTTTGGCTGCTGACTTGCTAAAGTATCGGCTTTGTTTGTTGCCAGCATTAACCAAGATTGCGATCGCGTCAGCCGTAATTGCCAATGTTTTGCTGAGCGCGGTTTAGTTGACCATGCGGCTAACTGGGCTTGAGAGTATCGTCGGTGTGAGATTTGTCGAACACTTTGATGAACTAGCTCACTGACTTGCTGAGTAAAAGCAGGCCTGAAGGTGATAATTGAATATTGCGCTGTTTGAGTCATGGCTGCTTGATATCAGATAAAAAATCGGCTAATGAGAATTAGCCGATTATGGGGTATTTATTGCTAAAGCGAGTTATTTTTTCTCGATTTTGCCAACAAATAATAATTTATCAAAGGTTTTGTTTAATGTGCTGCTGGTGAAATCTTGCATCCACATTTGCTCATTCATGATCACAGTGTCACCTTTAGTGATCGCAACTTGTGGGCCAGCAGCCCAAAAAGTTTTATCTTCTGCTTTAACTTGAACATAGGTATAACCACCGCTGTTCATCGTTTCTACTACTTCACCTTGGTGCATAATACCAGCAGCCCATGCTGATGATACGCCTAATGCTAATGTTGCTGCTGCAGCTAATTTGATCAGTTTTGCTTTCATGAATACGTTCCCTATTTGATTAGGCTAAATTTTGCAATGATTCAGGTCATGAATCTACATAAAGATAGTTTATTAAATCATGAAGCGCACACAGGGTCTGTGATCCGCGGCAGATTTGTGAATACTAAATTACTACACAAGGCAAAATTTAAACTCAATATTACCTGTGGCTAATATAGTAAACATTAGGCTGTAATGGGTTTTCGATTAAGTTTCCATGCTGGGTAACAAAATCAACAAAGGCTTCAGGTAACGTCTTGGTATCTAAGTCTTGTTGCCAATGGGCTTTTAGTAATGCGTCATAACCTTCTTTACCTAAGGCGGTATAGGCCGAAGACACCCCAATATAGAGCTTTTCAGGATCAATTGCCGACCATAAACCGTCTTGATATAACTCAACGGAGGTAATACGTTGATGCATCGCTAAGGTGCCATCATAGAAATAGCGGATACCATAAGTGTAGGGGAAGCTACCAGCGCCAGTGCCAGTTACCCCATTATTGGTGGCGGCATTAATGGCCGACTCCAGCACTTCATAAAGGTATTTGCCTTGAATTTGATATTTCACTAATGGCAACTCAAAAGGCAAAATCCGCCCTAATACATCCGCCATTGATAAGCTGCCTTTATTTAATGACTGCCGAACGCCACCGGCATTATGTAAGGCAAAATCGAGTTTTTCACCTGAATGCTTAGTGGCTTTAAACATACTTCTACAAACCCAAGGGGCAATTTCACTGCCATGGGGAAAGTGCTTACTGGGTAAACGGGTATGAATGAAATCATGGGGTATGTAAGCAAGCACTTGCTCTTCTAGCGCATTTAGCGCTGGGCGGTATTGCTCCATTATGGTGTTATGAATGCTTTCACAGGCCTGATCACCACGGATAGCAGGGTGGCTGATAAGCTTGGTTTTTACGCTATTTATTTGCTGCTCTGTGGGCAAAGTATTGAGGTTAGTAAGCTGATTATCTTGCTTAGGATTAAACAGCACTTCTAATTCATCATCAATCATAAAGTAGTTATTACCATTTATGGCAATACAGGCGCCAGAGCGATCAAAAGTGATATTAGCTAAGCCTAAGACTTCAGCGTATTTACTGGCATGGATGATAGGGGTGTTATTTACCCGCTCAGCATAGGGAGTGTGGCTAAGACCTAGTTCATCGAATCGACCTTGTAAGGTATGTGAGTGCCCACCAACTATGACGCTGATCCCAGATACTTTTTCTGCTAACTCTCGGTCTTGATCTAGCCCTAAATGGCTGAGGACAATAATATGCTGTATGCCTTGCTGCTGCAGACTGGCAATGGTATTAGCCGTCGTGTCAATGGCATTGATAAAATGGGTATCAGGATCGGGGCGAGCAATCAGCGGCATCTGATCCAGCGTAATCCCGACAATGGCGATGTGAGTATCATAAAACGGCTTAACTAGCACCTTGGCACATTGGGTCTGATTGTCGTAATCATAAAGCATAGGGTGACCACTTAGGCGGCCTTCTTTATCGGTTAACTCTTGGCTGAGATCCATATTGCCAGCTAACACCGGAAATTCGATACGATTTAAAAAAGCCAGTACTGGGCTATTACCTGCATCTATTTCATGATTACCTAACACCATAGCATCGGGTTTGAGCATATTGAGTAGGTGCGCGTTAGCCGCGCCTTGAAATTCTCTAAAATATAAGGTGCCTTGAAAGCTATCGCCGCCATGCAAAAACAAAAACTCATGGTTATGTTGAGCAGCTTGTTGCCTTGCTGATTCAATTTGATGGCCTAAACGGGCGTAGCCACCTGTTTTCGTGTTGACGTGATAATGCTGTTGCTCGACCGATAAGGAAAATTGAACACTGCTAGGCTCAAAATTAGAATGAGTATCGTTAATATGAGCAAGGCTAAGGCGATAGTTATTGGGCATCTTTTACTCTAATACAGAAAAAGGAGGCTGTTCCTGATCCGGCGTTTAATGAACTTAATGGGTGACTGATTTTTGTAGCTGTTTACTTTAGTCGTTGTTTACTTTAGTTGCTGCTAATGCATAGCCGTTAAACCAAGGCTGTGGTTATATTAACTAAATTAAAAAGGGAGCTTAAGCTCCCTTAAATCTATAGCTATAAAGCTAGAGTATTATTGCGGTGGGGTTTGAGATTGCTTGGTAAACTCACCGTCATCAGATAATACAATGCCTTTATGCTTCATGCGGCTACTCCACAATTTACGCGCTAATTGCTGCATATCGGTGACAGGATCGTTTGAATCGACAATTTCTAGTCCCAGTAAAGACTCAACAATATCTTCTAAGGTGACAATACCTTCACCAGAACCATACTCATCGACAATCATAGCGATTTTAGTATTTCGCTTAATCATCAATTCAAATATCGGTAAAATCTTGGCGGTTTCAGGAATAACCAGCAGGTTTTTCTTCAATACACCAATGGATTCTTTCTGGGTGTAACGTTCTGCTTGAATGATATTATTACGGTTAACATAACCAATAATATTATCAGGGTCGTCTTCATATACAGGAATACGGGTAAAGGGTTTAGCTAAAAACTGCTGCACAAATTGCCCTTGGGTCAGAGTCACCGGTAATTTAAACATCACGGTTCGCGGTGTCATAATCGCTGAAACGGGCATTTCTTTAACCGATAACATTTGCGTTAAAATGGCAGACTCTTGTTTATCAAGTTCACCTGATTGTCGCCCAATTTCGGCCATCGCACTCATTTCTTGACGAATATACTGCCCTTCGTCGCCTTTACCCATTAATTTGGTGACTTTTGAAGACATCCAGATTAGTGGTTTGGTAATACGCTCTAACCACACTAAAACTAGCGACACTGATGGCGCTAATGAACGCCAATAGTTTGCACCTAAGGTTTTAGGAATGATTTCTGAGAAAAATAAGATGAGAAAGGTCAGTACCCCGGAAAATACCCCTAGCATTTCATCGCCAAAGACCTTTGCCGCTTGAGCACCAGCAACAGCTGCGCCTACGGTATGGGAAATGGTGTTGAGAGTCAGGATAGAAACCAGTGGTGATTCCACGTTTTCTTTCTGTTTATTAAGCCGATCGGCAGCTTTACGATTCGTTTTAGCCAAAGTGGCAATATAACTAGGCGTAACAGACAGTAGTACCGCCTCAAATACACTACAAAGAAAAGAGATTGCAATGGCGATAAATACTATAATGATAAGGGTTATCATAAAGGTGGAATTACACCTCCAAATGGCAGACCAATATTAGTCCGAGGAAATTCTAGCATAGTCTCTAAGCTTTGTTGCTACTTCTATAGCCAAATTTTGTTAGGATCTGTATAATTCGCCGCCCGCAAGCAAGTTTTAGGTTTTTTGAGGTTACACAACATGAGTGAAAAAAAGATCAATTTATTGGATCTTGATCGAAAATCGATGAGAGCGCTATTCGCAGAAATGGGCGAAAAACCGTTCCGAGCCGATCAATTGATGAAATGGCTTTATCACTTTGGTGTTAGCGACTTCGAAGAAATGAACAATATTAACAAGGCACTGCGCGCTAAGTTAGCTCGAAAGTGTGAAATTGTTGCCCCTGAGATTGCTAGCTTTCAAAAGTCATCTGATGGGACCATTAAGTTTGCGATCAATGTTGGTCAAGGCCAAGAAGTCGAGACTGTTTACATCCCTGAAGAAGACCGTGCAACCCTGTGTGTATCATCACAAGTGGGCTGTGCATTGGAATGTACTTTCTGCTCAACAGGGCAGCAAGGCTTCAACCGTAACCTCTCAGTGGCTGAAATCATCGGTCAAGTATGGCGTGTATCAGAATTTTTAGGTTTCCATAAAGACACTGGCGATCGTCCAATCACTAACGTTGTTATGATGGGAATGGGTGAGCCACTATTAAACTTAGCCAATGTGATCCCTGCAATGGACATCATGTTAGATGACTTTGGTTTTAGTCTGTCTAAGCGTCGTGTGACCTTATCGACTTCAGGTGTCGTGCCTGCGTTAGACAAATTAGGTGACGTGATCGATGTGGCTTTAGCGGTGAGTATTCATGCGCCAAATGATGAGCTGCGTGATGTATTGGTGCCGGTAAACAAGAAATACCCGCTAGAAGAATTTTTAGCTGGGATTCGTCGTTACCTAGAAAAGTCCAATGCTAACCGCGGACGTGTTACAGTCGAATACGTGATGCTTGATCATATCAATGACAGTACAGATCAAGCCCATGAATTAGCCAAGCTAATGAAAGACACGCCGTGTAAGATTAACTTAATTCCGTTTAATCCTTATCCTGGTTCGCCATATGGTCGCTCTTCTAATTCTAGAATTGACCGTTTTTCTAAAGTATTAATGGAATACGGCTTAACGGTTATTGTGCGTAAAACCCGTGGTGATGATATTGATGCGGCTTGTGGACAATTAGCCGGTGATATTCGTGATCGCACTAAACGTTTAGCAAAAAAACAAATGCAACAAAATCAGATTTCGGTCACAATGGATTAACTCATTGTTTGTATAGATTAATAGGCGTTGGAATATGCATGGATTGCCAAAGTTTTTGATTGTAGTCGCGATGGCATTACCTCTAACGGGTTGTGTTACTGAGCGAACTTATAGCGGTACTGATATTCCTGTTGCCGAAAGAACCTTAGATAAGCAAGCCGCAGCTATTGAGCGAATGCAGCTGGGACTGACTTATTTAAATCGAGGCAATATTGAACAAGCTAAATTTAATTTAAATCGTGCGGTTGAATATGCACCGCAGTTAAGTTCAGTGCATATCGCGATGGCGTATTATTACCAAACGGTAGGTGATACTGTACGTACAGAGGCGGCTTACCGTAAAGCCATTGCCGCGCCAGATGCAGGTGGTGATGCGAAAAATAACTTTGGCGTGTTTCTTTGCCAGCAAGATAAATTCGCACAAGCTGAAGAAATGCTATTAGCCGCGATTGAAACCAAACAATACACTCGCACCGCTTCAAGCTACGAAAACTTAGGCGTGTGTAGTATGTCTGCAGGTGACACCGAAAAAGCCAAGGGCTATTTTGAAGATGCGCTGCGATATGATCCAAGACGACAATCAACCTTGAAAGAATTGATTGAGCTTGCGATAGTAGAAAATGATTATCAAGCCGCTAAAGCGAATTTAACGCGTCTTCACCGTGTGGCACAACAAACACCAGAAAGCTTAGCATTAGGTATTAAAATTTCCCGTGAGTTAGCGGATGATGAAGCGGTAAAACGCTACGGAATTACTTTAATTGCCAAATATCCTGCTTCAGAACAAGCGAAAGAATACAGGGCTAATTTGCATTAATGACAAATAAAATTACAGAGATAGAAACAGATAATAATCTCGAGCAAGCTGAATTACTCGAAACTGTTTCAACAGCGGGTATGCTGCTACGCACTGCCCGCGAAAAAAAGGGTGTCTCGATAGATGCTGTGGCATTACAGCTGCATTTGCGTCCCAGTGTTATTGAAGATATTGAAAATGATATTTTTGATAATATTGCTTCAGCAACCTATGCCCGCGGCTACGCTAAAAACTTTGCCAAGTACGTTGAAGCAGATGTTAATGCCGTTCAACAATGTTTAGCCCAGCAACTTCCTGATGAAACTGCTGCTATGCAAAGCTTTTCTCGCAAAACTACCCGCGAAGCCCGTGACAGCCGTCTCACCTTAGTTACTTATCTCATCGTAGCGATATTACTTGCGCTATTATTGTTGTGGTGGGTACAAAAAGACTCAATGCTAACGGGAGTTGATTTATCAAAGCCGACAGCAGAAGAAGTCGCAGCTGCTAATGTGGCGCAGCAAACACAAGACTTATTAGAGCCAGAAATCGATCCTAAACTGGCTTATCGGGAACCCGTTGCCAGCGAGGTAATCTCAGCACAAAGTCAAAACGATGACGCAGTTCAAGTGAGCAGTAATGTTCAGGAGAGTAACCGTGTTATTAAGCCAGCAACGGCGACTGACACACTTGACTCTGTTGCTGTGTCACCAGCAATAACAGCTGCAGTTGATACTGCAGTAACCACTGCTGATGTGATTGAAACTGATACTATATCGCTTAGCTTTAGTGATGATTGCTGGGTTAACATTATCGATGCCGATGGTAAAACATTGGTTGATGGCGTTAAGGGCTCAGCTAGAGTCGTTGAAGTCACCGGCAAGGCACCTTTTAAAGTGATATTGGGTGCGCCGCAAGTTGTCACCATGAGCTTTAATAATGAAAATGTCAGCCTTGCTGAGTTTTCTGACCGTGTGGCCAAGTTAACCCTGCCTAAAGCCTAGTCTTTAAAGCTTAGTGTTAACTCAATTTTGGTAAGTAGTAGAGCAACAGATTATGTATAACGAATCTCCAATCATCCGCCGTCCTTCTAGCCGCATTTATGTAGGGGATGTTCCGATCGGCGATGGTGCACCAATTGCGGTGCAATCGATGACAAATACTAAAACCACTGATGTCGACGCCACAGTTGCACAAATTTTGGCCCTTGAAAAAGTCGGTGCAGACATAGTGCGAGTCTCAGTACCAACAATGGATGCCGCTGAAGCGTTTAAGCTTATCAAGCAGCGCGTTAGTGTACCTTTAGTTGCCGATATTCATTTTGATTACCGTATCGCACTTAAAGTGGCTGAATACGGTGTTGATTGTTTGCGGATTAACCCCGGCAACATTGGTAATGAAGAACGTATTCGCAATGTAGTTGAATGTGCGCGTGATAAAAATATTCCAATTCGCATTGGTGTTAATGGCGGTTCATTAGAAAAAGATCTGATGGACAAGTATCATGAGCCAACACCAGAAGCATTGCTTGAATCAGCCATGCGTCATGTGGATATTTTAGACCGTCTAAACTTTGACCAGTTTAAAGTCAGTGTAAAAGCTTCAGACGTATTTTTAGCGGTTGAATCATACCGTTTACTCGCCAAGCAAATTAAGCAGCCATTGCATTTAGGCATTACTGAAGCAGGCGGCGCTCGTGCGGGTTCGGTTAAATCAGCAGTGGGCTTAGGCATGTTACTGGCTGAAGGTATTGGTGATACTTTACGTATCTCATTAGCGGCAGATCCAGTCGAAGAAATTAAAGTCGGTTTTGATATCTTAAAATCATTACGTATTCGCAGCCGCGGCATTAACTTTATTGCCTGTCCGTCTTGTTCACGCCAAGAGTTTGATGTGATTAACACTGTCAATGCGTTAGAAATGCGCCTTGAAGATATCACCACCCCAATGGATGTGTCGATTATCGGCTGTGTGGTCAATGGCCCAGGTGAAGCGTTAGTTTCAGATATTGGTTTAACCGGTAGCCACGGAAAAAGTGGTTATTATGATGACGGTAAACGTCAAAAAGAGCGCTTTGATAACAACAATATAGTGGATTCACTGGAAGCAAAAATTCGCGCAAAAGCAGCGATAATGCAAAACCGAATCGATATCAAAGACGCAACAGAATAAGTTAGTTTTAGATAAAAACACACTTACCAGCAGTGGTAGGTGTTTTTTTTGTGTAAGGCATATGATTAATTAATTAGCTAAAAATTAGGCGAATTAAACGTGGCAAAACAGATCCAAGCAATCCGTGGAATGAACGACATTCTGCCAACTCAAAGCCCTTTATGGCAACAAGTCGAAGCGGTTATTCGCTCTACTGTTAGTGCCTATGGTTACAGTGAAATCCGTACTCCTATTGTTGAAAGTACTGATTTATTCAAGCGCTCAATTGGTGAAGTCACCGATATCGTTGAAAAAGAAATGTATACCTTTGCTGATCGCAATGAAGACAGTTTAACATTGCGCCCAGAAGGCACAGCATCGACTGTTCGTGCGGGAAATGAGCATGGTTTACTTTACAACCAAGAGCAACGTTTATGGTACATGGGACCTATGTTCCGTCATGAACGTCCTCAAAAAGGTCGTTACCGTCAATTCCACCAATTTGGTGTTGAAGTGTACGGCATTGCAAGTGCGGACATTGATGCGGAAGTATTGATGTTATCTGCAAGATTATGGGATTCATTTGGCATTAAAGACCACGTTAAACTGGAACTTAATACCTTAGGTGATCCTGCTGAACGTGCTACTTACCGTGATGCATTAATTGCATTTTTAGAGCAGCACAAAGAGCAATTAGATGAAGACTCACAGCGCCGTATGTATTCAAACCCGCTACGAGTATTGGATTCTAAATCGCCACAGGTTCAAGCCTTGCTAGCTGATGCGCCAGAGTTAATGGATTATTTAGGTGAAGAATCAAAAACACATTTTTCAACCTTATGTGAACTCTTAGACGCTGTCGGCATCCAATACACAATTAATCCTCGTCTTGTGCGTGGTTTAGATTACTATAACCGCACCGTTTTTGAGTGGGTAACGGATAGCTTAGGCTCTCAAGGAACGGTACTTGCTGGTGGTCGTTATGATGGTCTGGTTGGTCAATTGGGTGGTAAAGATACCCCTGCAGTAGGTTTTGCAATGGGACTTGAGCGTATTGTCTTACTACTGCAAACCCTTGAGCTTGATAAAGATGTCGCGCCAGTTGTCGATGTTTATGTCACGGCAATGGGCGAAAACTGCTTAGTTGAAGCAATTAAAATTGCCCAAGAGTTGCGTCAAAGCCTGCCAGCGCTTAAAGTCATGAGTCATTGTGGCGGCGGTAACTTTAAAAAGCAGATGAAACGTGCTGATAAAAGCGGTGCGCAGTACGCCCTGATCATTGGTGAAAACGAAATTGCCAATAACCAAGTTGCAATTAAGCCACTGAGAAATAAGAACGAACAACTTTTAGTTGCCCGAGAAGAGTTGGCGACTACGATAAAATCATTATTTTAATATTAGCCCTTAGCTAATAAAAAACAGAACTGAATAGAAAGGGGAAGTGCGCGTGGAAATTTATAGCACAGAAGAACAACAAGTAGATGCTATTAAGCAGTTCTGGAAAGATTACGGCAGCTCAATCATTGTGGGTGCAGTCGTAGGTCTAGGTGGATTGTACGGTTGGAATTATTACTCTGACGTAAAAATTGAAAAATCGGAAGCTGCATCAGAAGCATTTCAACGCATTACTGCTAACAGCGACAGCAGTGCAGTACAAGCAGCTATCGCTGAGTTTGGTGCACAGCACGATCAAAAAGGTTACCAAGCCTTGCTTGAACTCATGTCAGCTAAAGCTGCTGTCGATGCAGGCGAGTTAGATAAAGCAGAAGCGGCTTTTACTAAAATCATTGCTGCAAAACCGGGTGCTGCTTTAGAGTCTTTAGCGACGTTACGTCTATCTCGCGTGCAAGCAGAGCAAGGTAACATCGGCACTGCAATTGCGACATTAGAGCAAATTACCGATGAAGCATTTAATGCTCAACGTGATGAGTTAAAAGGCGATTTACTTGTGCGTCAAGGTGACATGGATAGTGCACGTTCAGCTTACCAAGCTGCTGTTGATAACGGCGGTTCGTTAACCAGTCCTGCATTACAAATGAAGCTAGACAATTTAAACAAGGCATAAGGAATTAGCCGAATGAAGTCTTTATGCAAAACTTTGCTAGCAGCGGGCTTAAGCGTCGCATTGCTATCTGCTTGTTCTTCAAATGATAATGAAGAAGAAGTTGTTACTGAACTAACTGAAATTCAAGCAACTGTTTTTCCAGAAGTAAACTGGCATGCCAAGGTTGGGGGCGGAGTCGGTGACTTTTATTCTCAACTTAAACCGGCTATTCGATATGACCATGTATATGTGGCCGATCGCAACGGTGAGGTCGTCGCCTTTGAAGAAGCAACAGGCAAAGTGGCTTGGCGTAAAGACTTAGCTTCAGAATTTAAACATACTGAGCTGGCGAAAACGAAAGAGGCACGCATTGCCGCAGGCGTTACCGCTGGCCGTAATAAAGTCTTTATTGGCGGCGAGTCTGGTTTATTGGTGGCATTAGATGCTCAAACCGGTGAGACCGTATGGTCAGCAGTTGCAAGCGGTGAGCTGTTATCGGCTCCAACTGTGTCTGAAGATTCAGTTGGCGTGCATACCAGTGATGGTAACTTTGAAGCATTTGATATTGATGACGGTGCTAAACTGTGGACCCATGAGATGCAACTGCCAAATCTAACGCTACGCGGCACTAGCTCAGCAGCTTATGATTCAGGTGGTTTCTTCCTTGGCACTGCTGATGGTAAAATAGCGGTTATTGTCAAAAACAATGGACAAGTGGCTTGGGAGCAGGCGGTATTTAACCCAACCGGTGGTAACGAGTTTACTCGTATGGCCGATGTGGACATGACACCGTTAATTTTGGGCGATAATTTATACGCGGTAAGTTACAATGGTAACTTAGTGTCTATGGAGCTAAGAACGGGTCGTGTTGTATGGACGCGTAAGTATTCAAGCTTCAATGAATTAGCGACAGCAGGGGTTGGACTATACTTAGTCGATGACCACAGCCGAATTTATTCAGTAGATAGACGTAACGGTCTTGAATTATGGAGTAACTCTACGTTAATGAATCGTAGTTTAACTTCACCTGCCGTTATAGGCTCTTATATTGTTGTAGGTGACTTTGAAGGTTACTTACATTTTATTGACCGCAACTCTGGCGAAGTCGCTGGACGTGTTGAGGTTGATAGTGATGGTTTATTCTCACAACCAGTAGTGGTTGGAGATAAAATTTATGTGCAAGGTCGTAGCGGCAAAATCGCGACGATTGTACTGCCATAAATTGAATAGCAAACCTTATTAGAGCCCCTGGAAGTGTGTTCCGGGGGCTTTTTATTTTAAAGTTTTTAGAGGCAAAATCATGATCCCTGTAGTGGCCCTTGTGGGGCGACCTAATGTTGGTAAGTCAACTTTATTTAATCGCCTTACTCGCACAAGAGATGCGCTTGTCGCCGATTTTCCTGGTTTAACTCGTGACCGTAAATATGGACGTGCGTTTTTAGCTGGTTATGAATTCATTGTGGTTGATACTGGTGGTATCGATGGCACTGAAGAAGGGATTGAAACTAAGATGGCTGAACAATCGCTAGCGGCGATTGAAGAAGCAGATGTGGTGCTATTTTTAACTGATGCTCGTGCAGGCTTAACAGCAGCTGATTTAGCGATTGCTGAGCATTTACGTAGCCGTGATAAAACTACCTTTGTTGTTGCTAACAAAGTTGATGGTATTGATGCTGATTCAGCCTGTGCTGAGTTTTGGTCATTAGGTTTAGGTGAAGTTTATCAAATGGCAGCTGCGCAAGGTCGCGGTGTTACCAATATGATTGAATACTCTTTAGCGCCTTATGCTGAAGCTATGGGTATTACTCGCCAAGAAGACGGTGAAGAAGTTGAAGATGTACGTGAGTACACTGAAGAAGAAGCCGAAGCTGAACAAGAGCGCCTGCAAAACTTACCTATTAAGCTTGCTATTATTGGTAAGCCTAACGTAGGTAAATCAACGCTAACTAACCGTATTTTAGGTGAAGAGCGTGTGGTTGTTTATGATGCACCAGGTACGACTCGTGACAGTATTTACATTCCAATGGAACGTGAAGGTCGTCAATACGTATTAATTGATACTGCTGGTGTGCGTCGCCGCGCGAAAGTACATGAAGTTATTGAGAAGTTTTCAGTGATTAAAACCCTGAAAGCAGTTGAAGATTCTAACGTTGTCTTGTTAGTGATCGACGCTCAAGACGGTATTACAGAGCAAGATCTTGGTTTGCTTGGTTTTGCACTTAATGCTGGTCGTGCAATTGTACTTGCTGTGAATAAATGGGATGGTCTTGACCAAGCATTTAAAGAAGGTGTCAAAAGTGAGTTAGATCGCCGTTTAGGTTTTATCGATTTTGCCCGCATTCACTTTATTTCAGCGCTTCATGGCACAGGTGTTGGTCATTTATACGAGTCAATTGAAGAAGCCTATGACAGTGCAACGCGCCGCGTAAGTACTTCAATGCTGACCCGCGTTATGCAAATGTCACAAGATGATCATCAGCCACCATTAGTACATGGTCGCCGAGTGAAGCTTAAGTATGCCCATGCCGGTGGTTATAACCCGCCAATCGTTGTGGTACACGGTAACCAAGTAAGCAAGTTACCTGATTCATACAAGCGCTACATGATGAACTACTTCCGTCGTTCATTGAAAGTTGTGGGTACGCCAATTCAAATGCGCTTTCAAGAGGGAGCTAATCCATTTGAAGGCCGCCATGAAAAGCTAACCATTAGTCAAGAGCGTCGCCGTAAACGCGCAATGAGCCACATTAATAGCCGCAAAAAATAAATTATTTTCTGTGAGTTAAGCAAAACCTGAATGACTGCAAAGTGATTCAGGTTTTTTTATGTCTCTGATTTACTGTTGTTTGAACTGAGGTGTTTGAACTGAGGTGTTTGAACTGAGGAGTTTGAACCGAGGTTATTGACAGTTATTGGTTTGGTAAGGTGAAACTTGAAATGATCTAGCATAAGCGAATGTTAAGTTTTACCACTTATAGTCATAATTCACTTTCAATCGCTGAGTTTTTTATGAGTACTCACAGCCATTTCCCTGCTATCCATCGTCTTCTGCATTGGGGGCTTGCGTTGTCGATGTTGGTGATGCTGTTAACCATCTTACTGCGTTTAGGCTGGATGGAGAAAAATCATATGGCAGAGATGATCCAACAAGGGCTATTGCCGCTTGATATACTCATCAGCGATAAACAAGCCGTCATCATTGCTAAAAGTATCCGTAATGTGATGTTCCAGTGGCACCTATATTTTGGTTATGCGGTGGCTGTTTTTGTGTCGCTGCGCTTTATCTATATGGCAAAATGCGGTTTACAATACCCTAGCGCATTCAGTAAACAGGCTAGCTGCCGTGAAAAATTTCAAGCGTGGGTATATTGGCTATTTTATCTGGGTATTGCGTTATCGGTCTCCACAGGCTTGTTGATTGAATTTGGGCCAGAGTCCATTGAACACCAAGCTGAAACCGTGCATAAACTTGCCTTGTGGTATTTTATTCCGTTTATCAGTTTGCATTTGGCCGGAATAATACTGGCCGAATTTACCCACGATAAGGGCTTAGTCTCGAGAATCATCGGCGGGTAAACACAGTCACCAGTTGTGTTGAACTAAGCCTATTGAGCAGCGTATCAGCGGTTGTTCTAGCTATTGCTTCAAGACCGCGTCATGGCGTTAGTGCTAGCGCGGTGATTATTAGTCCTCATTAACCAACTCTTGTTCGCTATCCTATACTCGTCAGACCTTGTTAACGGGTTAATCTTTACCTATTTAACTCTCCAACTTAACACTCTGTTAAACTAACTCGTCACAATGCTTAATAAAACCTTAAGATTGAAGATTTAACTTAGATGATATTGAATCATTAAAAATTAGTCATTCATGACTCCTGAAAAAATAATATTAACAAAGCGAGACTCCATGAAGCGATCATTACTAGCGAGTTTGTTACTCACATTGGCCTTTAGCGGCCCATTATTTGCCGCGCCTTCACTTGAGCATACTGTACTAACCAAAGATGGCACCGAAACCAGCTTGAAAGAGTTTGCTGGCAAAGTGGTGTATGTAGATTTTTGGGCCTCTTGGTGCGGTCCATGTCGAAAGTCTTTTCCTTGGATGAACCAGATGCAGGCCAAATACCAGCAGCAAGGCTTTGAAGTGGTTGCTATCAATCTGGATGTTGATACTGAGTTAGCCCATGAGTTTCTCACTAAAATCCCCGCTAATTTCAATTTGCGCTTTAATCCAGAAGGGGATGTGGCAAGGGAGTTTGATTTACCTGGTATGCCAAGTAGTTATTTGTTTAACCGCCAAGGTGAATTAGTGCAAAAACATGTTGGTTTTTTTGACAAGAATAAGCCTGCTTACGAGCAAGAAATTCAACTGTTGTTAAAGGAGTAAAACGATGAAAATATCGAGTTTTAAGCAATACATTAAGCTGTTATTTGCCTTAGCAGTTATCAGTAGTTTAGCAGGCTGTTCGAGTTTAGGTGTAGAGCCGTGGGAGAAGGATCAATTTGCCCGCGCTGATATGGCACTTAATAATGAAAAGTTAGATTTAGCATTGGATGACCATATTTACTTCAGTAAAGAAGGCACCAGTGGCGGACGCTCATTAGCTGGCGGAGGTTGTGGATGCAACTAACTTCGAAACTAACGCCGAAACAAAGCATCGCTAGTGCATTGGCCATGGCTAGCTGCAGTTTGTTGTCACAACAAGCTAGCGCACAAGAGCCGGTACCGGCAAACGATGATTGGAAAGTCGATGCCGCCATTATGTATTACGGTGAGCAAGACCGTGTACAAGCCGTTGAAGCTATTGGTAATGTGCAAAAAGCCTTTGGCGAAGATTCGCTGCTAGATATGAAAATCGTTGTCGACAGCTTAACCGGCGCTTCAGCCTCTGGCGCTGTAGCACAATCCATCAGCCAAACCTTTACTCGACCTTCAGGTAAGGGAGAGTATACGGTCGCCCCAGGTGAAACGCCCCTTGATGATACATTCCAAGATACCCGGGTGCAGTTAAGTGCCAATTGGCAGGAAATTTTAAATCCTGACTGGACGGTTAACTTAGGTGTTTATGGTTCTAAAGAATATGATTATTTATCATTAGGCTTAAATGCGGGGGTGGAGCGCAGTTTTAACAAAAACAACACCACCCTTGCCTTATCGGGTGCCTATACGAATGATACTGTTGATCCTGTGGGCGGACGTCCTGTGGCGTTATCAGAAATGGTATTTCGCGGTGATTATGATGGTGATGATGCCTTTCAAGCTGCATTTGACGCCACTCGATTAGACGGTGATGACACCAAGCAAACCGCTGATGTCATGCTAGGTGTGACCCAAATCTTGAATCGTAACTGGTTAATGCAAGCCAACTACGGTTTTTCAAGTGTGTCGGGCTATATGACCGATCCCTATAAAATTCTCAGTATGGTCGATGGTAATGGTGAGTCCCATGGTTATCGCTATGAAAACCGCCCAGACTCGCGCACTAAGCACAGTGTTTTCTTGTTAGCAAAAGGCGCATTGGACTCAGGGGTGATTGATTTCTCTTATCGCTACAATACTGATGACTGGGATATTCAAGCGCACACTTTAGAAACCCATTATCGCTATTACTTTACTCCAAGCTTATATGGCCAGCTGCATTTGCGTTATTACCAGCAGCAAGCTGCTGAGTTTTATCAGCCATTTTTGCGCACAGAAGCAGCATTACCTGAGTATGCCAGTGCGGATTATCGCATTGGTGACATGTCAGCGTATACCGTAGGGCTTAAGTTTGGTCATCGCTTATCTGGCGGCCATGAACTGAGCTATCGTATTGAGTATTATCAGCAAAACCCTGAAAACAACGGCACAGATATCCCTGGTGAGTTAAATAATCAGGATTTATTTCCATCGGTGAAAGCAATCGTAGCTCAAATAAGCTATTCGTTTTAAATAAATAGTCTTAAGATAAATAAACGCAAAACATCAGAGTTATTGAAATTGTTAAATAAAGCCGCTGTTACATCACAAGCCGCTACATCTAAGGCCCCACAGGTCGCGACGCTTACACGTCGCCCTTGGGGCTTTTTAGGTTCATTTAGCGCCATGGCAAGTCCATGTGAAATGTTAATGCGACTAGATGATGAGAAGATTGCCCAGCAGATGTTAAATATCGCTGTGGCTGAAGCCAAACGAATAGAGCGTAAATATAGCCGTTTTTTACAAGGTAATATTGTTTGGCAACTCAACAATGCCCAAGGGCAGGCGGTTAACATTGATGCTGAAACGGCGCATTTACTGCAATTTGCCCAGCAATGTTATCAATTAAGTGATGGCGCTTTTGATATCAGCGCAGGTCCTTTAATGAAGTTGTGGCGCTTTGATGGTAGTCATCAAGTGCCACCAGCTAGTGCGATTAAATCGGCATTAAAGCTAGTGGATTTTAGCGCCATTGATTTTACTGACAGCCAATTGACTATGCCTGCAGCAATGAGTTTAGATTTTGGTGGCATAGGCAAAGAGTATGCGGTGGATAGTACAGCGCAATTACTCAGCAAGCGTTGGCCTGATATCTCTGTGTTAGTTAATTTTGGCGGCGATATTGCCTGTCCCATCCTTAACCCAGATGGCTGGCAAGTGGGGATTGAAAACCCGCAGCAATTGGATAATGCCGCGGCGCTGTTAACCATACGCCAAGGCGCATTAGCCACTAGCGGCACCACTCGGCGCTACATTGAAGTGGATCAAAAACGCTATGGCCACATTATTAATCCTCGAACAGGATATCCTGTGGAGCAAGCGCCGCTTTCAGTGACGGTATTAGGGCCAAATAGCGTAACCGCGGGAATGTTATCGACCATGGCAATGTTAAAAGGCGCTGCTGCTGAAGCCTTTTTGAGTGAGCAAGGTGTTGACTTTAAAGTGTTTAGATAAGCTTAAATCGCGCTTTAGTTATTATAAAAGTAATAAGGGAATAACCGATGCGGGTATTGTTAGTAGAAGACAATCAGTTATTAGCACAAGGCGTGGTTTTGAGTTTGGCTAAAGAAGGGATCCAAGTGGATCACTTATGTTCTTATAACCAAGCATTAGCGGCGCTGGATAATGAAGATTTTAGCGCCATTATTCTTGATTTAGGTTTGCCTGATGGCAATGGCGAAGATTTATTAAAGCACTGGCGTAAAGCGGGAGTATCTTTGCCGATTATTGTGCTTACAGCCAATACGGATTTTGATACTCGCTTAAACTGTTTAGACATTGGCGCAGATGATTATCTCAGTAAACCGTTTGATGTGCGGGAATTAGTTGCAAGACTGCGAGCGATTGTTCGCCGCCAACACGGCTTAGATAACAATCAATTTAGTTTCGGCGCATTGACCATCGATTTCAGTTGTTGTGAAGTGCATTTTCGAGAGCAATTAATCAATCTGCCACGGCGGGAATATCAATTGTTATTGGAGTTTGCCCAATCAGCAGGGCGAGTACTAACCCGCAGCCAGCTTGAGCAATTAACCTATGGTTGGGATGAAGTCGGCAGTAATTCCATTGAAGTGCATATTCATCATTTACGTAAAAAAATGGCCCCAGAACTGATTAAAACTGTTAGGGGCATTGGCTATATTTTAGCTGAAATTCAATAAGTATTAATGGTCAGTAGATCATAAAAGGATATTATGTTTTCGTTACGTTTCTCCCTTAGTTTATTGATGTTAGTCGGTATCTTACTGACCGTATCCGTTGCCAGTGTGCTGAGTAGCCGCGATGCCATGTACGAGATAGAAGAGCTATTTGATGCTGAAATGGTACAAACCGCTAAAGTGCTGGATTTGTTTTATGTCAAAAGGCTTACTGCCGCCAAAGTAGCAAGCTTAATTGAGCAACCTATTCGCTTTCATGTGTCAGAGTCTGACATAGAAACCTTTGCCGAGCAGTCTACGGTAGAAACCCTCTCTTACGAGCGAAAGCTGTCATTTCAATTATTTACCGCAGCAGGTGAGTTACTTGCATACTCAGATAATACTGGTGTAAAACCGCTAACGGATTTTAACCACGGCTATGCCTATCAGGCAGTCGGTGAGCACACCTGGCATGTGTACAGCTTGTTTTCAACGGCGCAACAGGTGTGGATTGTGACTGCACAGCGTGATGATGTGCGCCAAGAGTTGGTGGATAAGATTAACGCCAATAGCTGGCGCTCGCCTTTGATTATTGCGCCTATCATGTTGCTTATCATGCTATTGGTGACTTACTACTTATTTAAACCCATCAAACTACTTGAACGTCACTTAGCTTATCGCAGTGCTCAAGATCTAGCGCCAATTAATATCCGCTTACCGTCAGAACTTATTACAATTCAGCAGTCGCTTAATAGTTATTTAGCCCGTATCGCCGATATGATGATCCGCGAACGACGCTTTAGTGCTGATGCCGCCCATGAATTAAAGACCCCCTTAGCCATCATTAAACTTCATGGTGATGGTTTAGAAAGCGTGATTAATTCATCAACCGATGAAAGCTTAAAGCAACAAGTAATGCCTTATACTCAAGCCATGGGGCAGGGAATTAAGCGTATGAGTCATACTGTTGAGCAACTGTTATTACTCTCAAGGGTTGATGCCATTGAAGCGATTAATAAGGCTGAATGCGACTTACAAAGCCTAATTGATAATGTGATTAATCAGTTAGTGCATATTGTGGCCGATTATCAGTGGCAGCTTGATATTCCTAAGGGACTTACCGTTAAAGCTGATAGCTTTTATCTTGAATTAGTATTAAAAAATATTATCGAAAATGCCTGTAAATACAGCCCTAAAGAATCGGTTATTAGCATTCGCGCTGAGCAAGATGCTAACCAATGCGTCATTAATATCATTGATCAGGGAATAGGGATGTCTGCAAGCGAAATTGATTTAGCCAAGAACCGTTTTTATCGGGTTGATGAAAATGTATCCCAAGGTGCAGGGCTAGGGTTATCCATTTGTCAGCTCATCATTATGTTGCATCAAGGTGATATGAGTTTTCATCAAGCTAAGCCTCAAGGGCTAAAGGTTAACATTGTGTTACCCAATTAAACTAACTTATTTAATCTTGGGATAGAAAAAGCCTGAGTCACAGTGAATGTGATTCAGGCTTTTTATTTATTTCAGACCCAGCTTCTAACTCAGCTTCTAACTCAGCTTCTGGCCCAGCTTATGACTTAACTTCTGACTCAGACAAAGCGCAGTTTATTTCACTCGTTACTTATTTCACTCGCTGTTTAGACGACGAGTGATGACTGCTTGAGCGACTACCACCACGGTTGTTGTGGGATGCATTACTCGCTCTTTGCTGCGGCTTGATGCTGTGGTTTTGGGCGCTACGGTTGTTATTCACTCGCGCTGTTTGGTTATAGTGCTTGCTACTTTGCTGTTTATTAACAGTCGGTCTGCTGGTCGCTTGTCTATTAGTAACCTGCCTGTTTGTCGCTTGTCTGCTGCTCGGTTGCTTGGTCGCTTTTTGGCTTTGATTAGCCTTATTTGAACGGTTTGGCTGTGATTTATTTGCCGTTCTCAGCGCTTTATCCTGCTGGCCATTATGCATTTTATTCGTATTACTTGGTCTAGTGCTCGGTCTAGTACTGGGCTTAGTGCTCGGTCTAGTATTTGGCTTAGTACTGGGTCTTGAGCTATAGCTCGGCTTAGCATTATGATTATTTTTTAATGCTTTATTAACACGTTGCTGCTTTGCTATATGGCTTGGCTTAGAGTTATGCAGCTGTGCAGGCTTACCTTTATGACCAGGTTTTTGAGAATGAGCCACCTTGTGGCTTTTATTGTAACGGGCACGATCATACTTATGGCTTACTCTCGGCGCTTTATATGCAACCCCGCGGCGATGAGCAGGTTTGTGCTTCCAGCGGTGTGAGCCTTGGCTATAGGCAATCTTATGGGGCTTACGATAGTAACGAGTCTTATGATGATTAATCACCACCACGCGTCTACTTGACCAATGCACCGCGCCAAAGAAGTAGTTAAAGTTAATGTAAACACTTGGCCCCCAATAAATCGGGCGGTTCGGGCGGTAATGCACATAAGATGGATAACGCCAATATACTGGTGGGTATGCATTCCAGCGCCAGCTACCGTAAACAATTCTTGGGTCGTAATAGGGAACATAAACCACTTCCGTACGGGCAGGCTCAATAATGATCTGCTTTTCTTCACGGGTGATGGTCATGTTTTCCATATCATCAAAACTATTGGCTTCATCGGCTTGATGGCGCAATGTTTGAATGCTGGCTAATACCGTTTCTTCATCTTGCAGAAATGCTTCACCTAACTCCTGAGTCCAATCAAGATCTTCATTAAGCTTTTCAAGCACAGTGGGAAAGGCCACCAATGCCATGACGCTAGGGTCCCAATCCTGTTGCTCGGCTTGCTGCATTTTTTGTTCGCTATCAAGCTGACTATTTTCTTGCTGCCAGCGATGGGCTTGTACTACCTCTAGAGGGTAGGTAGACGCAATCAGAATATGGGTTAACAAACTATCTGGATATAAGGCAATAGGAGCAAGCATTTGTGCCAGCTGCGCTTCAGACAGCTGCTGTTCAGTATCTTGACTGTAGGCTTGATCGCTCGCCAGTGTTTGTGCGCCGTTGTCTGTGGCCGCTAATACCGCAGGAGAAAGCATAATGCACACGGCAACTAGGCTTGTTCTGATGCGATTAAAAGTCGTATTCATTAATATCATATCGTCTCCAACTCCTTTTTGATAAAGGCAGTTTTTGAATGTTAGATATAGGATAACGAAGTGAAAATGAACACAAGATGAAAGCAGGGAATTTATTTTGAGTGAATTAAGCGGCTAATGGTAAAAGCTAGTCATTAAATGTGATGGTGAATTTAGCGCCGCCATAAGTGTCAGATGCACCGACGCTTAATTGCCCCTGATAACTTTCGACAATATCACGCACTATGGCTAAGCCAATACCGTGACCTTGTTGGTAGGTATCGGCTCTGATGCCACGTTCAAAAATCCCTTGCTGCTGCTCAGGGCTTAGGCCTTTGCCGTCATCTTCAATGATAAAGTGTAATTGGTTATCGGTTTGAACTACGCTAAGGCAAACTTGGGCCTTAGCGGCTTTACAGGCGTTGTCTAACAGGTTGCCAAGCATTTCACTTAAGTCAGCTTCTTCACCTTTAAATAGTATGTTGGCTTGGGCTTGGTAATCGATATCAAGGTGTTGCTGTTGGTATATTTTACTTAAGGTTCTGATTAACTTGCTGGCGACATCATCCACTTTAACCCCTAAATGCCAAGGCTTATTACCGCTAGTTTTGGCTTTATTGAGCTGATAGCTAATGATGTTATTGATATTGCTGGCTTGCTCTTTGGAGTCGGCACTTAAGTCTTTTTGGCTTTGCAGCACAGCTAAGGGGGTTTTTAAACTATGGGCTAGATCGGCTAAGGCATTTTTATAACGCTGCCTTTGCTGTTGCTCGGTTTTTAATAGCACATTGAGCTGTTTTGCCACCGCGTTGAGCTCTATAGGGTAGTTTTGCTCAATGCGAGTTTGCTCACCTTGCTCGACTAACGTGAGCTCTTGAGTAAAACGGTTTAACGGTTTTAATGTCCACAGCAACCATATGGCCTGTATCAAGGCTAGTACCACCATTAACACTGCTAACCATGTCCATAGAGTGTTGCTAAACTCACTAATTTGCCTTTGAAAATCTGCGTCATCTTTAATGATATGAACCGTTATTTGCATCGGTTTGTCATCTGTTTCAAAAGAAACAGTGAAGCTATATACCACATGATTATTGGGTTCATTACTAATGTCATCATCAAAGATGATTTGAGTAAGCTTGCCTTCGCCCATGGCCGGTATTGGTAATTGAGGCAGGGTTAAGCCTAAAAAAGATTCTGATGACCATACTTCATTAACGCCAGAGGGAGAATTTGAAGTGATAAGTGCATACAAACCCGAGCCGACAATATTAAATTGATTTTCCAATAAGTAATTGGGCATCACCACCTTATTGTCTTTGACTTCAGCCACTGCCAGCACCGAATACACATAGGCTTTTAACTGGTTATTAATCGATTGGGCGATTTGATGTTTAAAGGCATTATTAACCGCCGCGCCAATGAGAGGCAGTAACACCACAATTAACACTAAGCCACTGAGCATCAACCTTACTTTTAAGGAGTTAAAGAGTGCGAGTCGAGGCAAAGTTAATGGCTTTTTCATCAGAAGATTATTTACTTAGCTGGCGTAGGCGATAACCTTGGCCACGCAAAGTTTCAATTAATTTATATTGGTTATCAGGGTCGAGCTTTTTACGTAAGCGGCGGATAAACACTTCAATGACGTTGGAGTCCAAGTCAAAATCCTGATCGTAAATATGTTCAATTAAGGTGGGTTTAGAAATCACTTCACCCTGATGCATCATAAAATATTCAAACAGTTTGAATTCGGAGCTACTTAAAATAACCGACTGCTGTAAATGCGTTAACGCTAAGGTGCGGGTATTAAGACTAAAAGGGCCATTACTGATCACCGGACTTGCTTGCCCAGCTGAGCGGCGGATTAATGCATTGAGACGGGCGACTAACTCTTCAGGCTGAAATGGTTTAGTGAGGTAATCATCTGCGCCAGAATCTAGCCCTAGCACCTTGTCTTGCCAGCCATCTCTAGCGGTTAAAATCAAAATCGGATAATCGATTTGTTTTTCACGCAGCTGGGTAATTAAGCTCAGGCCATCTATTTTAGGTAACCCCACATCGATGATAGCGGCATCATATTGATACTCAGAGGCTTGAAACAATCCGTCTTCGCCATCAGATGAAATATCAACGCTGTAATTTGCCCCTTGAAGGTGCTCAGTGAGATTGTGTTGTAAGCCTAAATCATCTTCAACTAATAATATTCTCATGCCTAGCCTCTTGAATTTAGTTGCTAAAAATTAAGCTTTGGCAACGATGGCGGTTAAAGATTAGTTTCTTGAAACTGAACCTGAACGTGCATTGACGGTGGCGTAAAACACCATGCCTTTATTTGACAGTAGTTTAACCCGATAGCCAGGAGAGCCGTTCACTGAGGTTGATTGCACCGACAGCACTTTAGCCGAGTATTGCCTTTTAGCCAGTTGCGCTGCCTGCTGTGAGCTATTAACGGCTAACTTTTTCGACTGGTTGGTTTTTTTTTGATTGGGCGCATGCTGATTGGGCGATTGATGGGCACGCTGATGGATGCCTTGTTGACTCCAATTGCCTGAAACTGGCGCAGCCTGAACTAATCCGATACTGAGAAAACTCAATATTAAGATAGTCAGGGGAATGCGTAATTTCGTTGTTACTTTGCTCATTTGCCAAGTCCAATTGAATATTTATCTTTGAAATCAGTCATCAGTGTAAAAGATCTGCTGCAATATAGAAATAGCGCTTCGCTATCAAAACTGCCTATCTCACAGCAGTAGTTTTAATCATTATCTAATGGCTTTGATGAATTCTAGCTGAACGTGTTCAGCTTATATTCATTTTCAATGCACTTAAATAGAAAGCAGGTTTCACCAAGCGCATTGAAAACAAGGATTGATTATGATGACTTTATCTATTTCAAAATGGTCGCTGACGGCAGTAGTGCTTTTATCGATGAGCGGATTTGTACACACTGCTGTCGCCTCTGAAGCGGCTGCTTTGTCAAATACGGCGGCTTTATCAACTGAAGCACAGGCAAAAGTGCGAGTGAGCAGTGAAGGGCGACAATTAACTACCTCAGAAAAGCCAAACCAAGTGAAAGTTGACCCGCAGCGCATTAACGCATTGGTAAATAATGCCAAGCTGCTTGAGCCTGCGCTAGCCGTTGAGCGTTCAGTGCGCATCAAGCAGTTATCGCAGTTATCGCAGCCATCGCAGTTATCTAAACAAACCACATCACAAGCAGCGCCTAAAAATACCTTAACCAATAATGCCATAACCAATACTGCCTCTATGATGTATGTGCAGCCGGGGCTTAGGGATTTTACGATTTATCAGGCCTACAGTCATTTATATGATGATTTTGATGAAGATGGTTTTTATCAAACTTTTACCGTGACCTTTGATGCTGATGTTTACGGCTTTAGTGTCGGCGAGCCTGCTAATGTTTATGCTGAATTGTATTTAAGCCGAAATGGCGGCCCGTGGCAGCATTATTACTCCACCGATATTTTTACCATTTATGGCGAAGCTGAAGATGACAGTTATGAGGTGCTAACCACCTTAGCCCAAGGGTATAAAACCGATTACTATGACGTACTGATTGATTTATATGAGGTGGGTTATGAGGATATTGTTGCCACCATCAGTAGTGAAGAGGCTGATAGCTTATATGCCTTGCCGTTAGAAAGTAGCGATAGAGATACGGTTTATATTGAAGAAGAAATCATTGAAACTGAAGTGATAGTCAGTGGCGGTAGTACCTCAGGTGTCATGTTAATCTTAGCTGTAGGCTTGCTAATAATGAGACGAAAAAGTATGACGTCATGAGCTTATTAACTCACCACCGTGACTCTTATTAATTAACAGCGTCGCGGTGGTTATTCATTTCTACTTCACTGTTACTTCACTATTTATTTAACTAGGGACTCAATCTCACCATGATGTAGCTGAGTAACCAGTAAGTCACCTGAGCTTACTTGGTTCGCCTGTTCAACTACCTTGCCATCACTGTCTTTAGTAATACTGTAACCACGGCTTAAGGTGGCTAACGGGCTTACGGTTTCCAGCTTATGAGCGCTGTAACTGAGTTGCTTACTGGCGTTATCAACTCGGCTTTTCATCGCTTCATTTAAGCGATTACTTAGATAAGTCATTTTGTTTTGCTCAAGGGTGAGTTTGTGCACTGGCGATTGCTGCTGCAAACGGCTTTTTAATTGTTGTTGCCTCATTTGGGCGCGGGCCAGTTTGTGCTGCAACGCAGACTCAAGCTTTAACTGCATTTCATCAAAACGTTGTTCAAGCTGTTGTAGTTGCCTTTTAGGATCTTGTCTTTGCAGCTGGTGGCTTAATTCAGCAAGTTGGGTGCTTTGATGCAATATGTAATGACGATAGGCTTGCCTTAAACGCGCGAAAGTCGCAGTCAATTTTTGGCTTTTATTGCCTTTATCATCAGATAACAACTCAGCCCCTGCCGATGGCGTCGGCGCTCTTACATCAGCAACATAGTCACTGATGGTGGTATCAATTTCATGGCCCACAGCGCTCACTACGGGCAATGCACTGTTATAAATCGCGTGGGCTAAGTCTTCATCGTTAAAGCACCATAGATCTTCCAGTGAACCGCCACCACGGGTGAGTAGCAGCACATCAACCTCAAGACGTTTGTTGGCGGTAGTGATGGCATCGATAATTAATTTACTGGCAGTAGCACCTTGTACTTGAGTGGGGTAAACCACCACTTCAATGGACGGATCGCGCCGCGATAACACATGCACTACATCGCGAATGGCTGCACCAGTAGCTGAGGTAATCACACCTATTCGTTGGATATTTTGTGGAATAGGGCGCTTAGTTTCTGTTGCAAATAAGCCTTCTGCGGCTAATTTTAGCTTAAGCGCCTCATATTGCTGTGCTAGCAATCCATCACCCGCAGGCAACATCGACTCTAATAGTAATTGATAATCGCCGCGGGGCTCGTAAACACTGATGGCGCCTTTAACTAAAACCTGTTGTCCATTAACCGGTCTAAAGGCGACTGATTGATTACGACCTTTAAACATCGCACAACGAATTTGTGAGCGACTGTCCTTTAAAGTCATATACCAATGACCTGAATTTGGGGAAACAAAGTTCGAGATTTCGGCCTCTAGCCAGACCTTACCAAGCTCTCCTTCAAGCAGCTGGCGGACTTCACCGTTTAATCGCGAAACGGAGTAAACATTATTTTTTGAGCTTTTCATCAATTTAGGCCACCCAATCGGAACTTTTGACTATTTTCCATTTACCAACCCCAATATGCAAGGTATAATCCCGCCGCAATATTTACCCCTTCTAAACCCTACAATTTCTGGGAGATGTTGCATGTTAAGATTAAGAAATGACGCACTAACATTTGATGATGTACTACTGGTGCCTGCTCACTCAACCGTCCTCCCGAATACCGCTATTCTCAAAACACGTCTAACTAGAAAAATAGAATTAAACACCCCAATTGTCTCTGCAGCTATGGATACCGTAACTGAAGCTCGCTTAGCGATCGCAATGGCACAAGAAGGTGGTTTAGGTTTTATTCATAAAAATATGACCATTGAGCAGCAAGCTGAAGAAGTTCGTAAAGTTAAAATTTACGAAGCGGGTATTGTTCAGCAACCTGTTACAGTTAATCCATCAACAACCTTAGCTGACGTTAAGCAATTAACTGAGCGCAATGGTTTTGCTGGTTACCCAGTGGTTAATGACGCAAGTGAACTTGTGGGTATTATCACTGGCCGTGATGTGCGCTTTGTCACTGACTGGACCATGACTGTTGAACAAGTTATGACCCCAAAAGATCGTCTTGTGACGGTTCAAGAAGGCACTAAATTAGATGAAGTACAAACATTAATGCATTCTCACCGCGTTGAGAAAGTGCTAGTGGTTGACGCTAACTTCAAGCTTAAAGGCCTTATCACAGTTAAAGATTTCCAAAAAGCTGAACGTAAACCAAATGCATGTAAAGACGAGTTAGGTCGTTTACGTGTAGGTGCAGCCGTTGGCGCTGGTGCTGGTAACGAAGAGCGTATTGCTGCATTGGTTAAAGCCGGTGTTGACGTATTATTGATTGACTCATCTCATGGTCACTCAGAAGGCGTATTGCAACGTATTCGTGATACTCGCGCATCATTCCCTGACTTACAAATTGTTGGCGGTAACGTTGCAACAGCTGAAGGCGCATTAGCCCTAGTTGAAGCTGGCGTTGATGCGGTTAAAGTGGGTATTGGCCCAGGGTCAATCTGTACTACGCGTATCGTAACCGGTGTTGGCGTGCCGCAAATTACTGCAGTATCTGACGCAGCAGCGGCAGTTAAGCATCTTGATATTCCGGTTATTGCCGATGGCGGTATTCGTTTTTCAGGTGATTTAGCTAAAGCATTGGCAGCGGGTGCATCTTGCATCATGGCAGGTTCAATGTTTGCTGGTACTGATGAAGCGCCGGGCGAAACTGAGCTATACAATGGTCGTGCTTATAAGTCATACCGCGGTATGGGCTCTTTAGGTGCGATGACTCAAACTCAAGGTTCATCAGATCGCTATTTCCAAAGTGACAATGCTGCTGACAAATTAGTACCAGAAGGTATTGAAGGCCGCGTTGCTTACAAAGGTAAATTAAAAGAGATTATTCACCAGCACATGGGCGGCTTACGTTCATGTATGGGTCTTACTGGTTGTGCCACCATTAAAGAATTAAATGAAAAAGCTGAGTTCGTTAAAATTACTTCAGCAGGCATGGGCGAGTCTCATGTGCACGATGTCACCATCAGTAAAGAAGCGCCGAACTATCGTAGCGGCACTTAATAATTAATAAGGCGCTCATTTATTTGAGCGCCTTTTTTCAATTTCATTATGTATTTGAAATTATGCATTTGAGATTGAAGCAAACCTACTAGATCAAACCAGATATAAGGTAACCCATGAGCAACATTCATGAGCATAAAATCCTGATCCTAGATTTTGGATCGCAATACACGCAGTTAATCGCCCGCCGTATTCGTGAAATCGGTGTTTATTGTGAGCTTTGGGCTTGGGATGTATCTGAAGAGCAAATTAAAGGTTTTGCTCCTAACGGCATCATTTTAGCTGGTGGCCCTGAAAGCGTTACCGCTGCTAACTCACCAAGAGCACCAGAATATGTGTTCAATGCTGGCGTACCTGTTTTAGGTATTTGTTACGGCATGCAAACCATGTCTGAGCAGCTTGGCGGCAAAGTGATCCAAGGCGTTGGCGAAGGCGAGTTCGGTTACGCGCAGGTTGAACTGCAAACGGAATCAGCCTTATTCAAAAGCATTGAAGATGCCATCAGTGAAACAGGCAAGCCATTACTGGATGTATGGATGAGCCACGGCGATAAAGTATCTGAAATCCCAGAAGGTTTTGTTACTGTCGCTAAAACTGACACTTGCCCATACGCTGCAATGGCCAATGAAGATAAGCATTTCTACGGGGTGCAATTTCACCCAGAAGTGACCCACACTCGTCAAGGTAAGCGCATGCTTGAGCACTTCGCGCTAGAGATCTGTGGCTGTCCTGCTAACTGGAAACCATCATCAATTATTGAAGATGCTATTGAAAAACTGAAAAAACAAATCGGTAACGATGAAGTAATTTTAGGTTTGTCAGGTGGTGTAGATTCATCGGTTGTGGCCATGCTATTGCACCGCGCAATAGGCGACAAACTGACCTGTGTATTTGTTGATAACGGTCTGCTACGTTTAAACGAAGCCAACCAAGTCATGGAAATGTTTGGCGATCACTTCGGACTGAATATTGTTCACGTTAATGCTGAGCACCGTTTCTTAGAGCAAATGGCTGGCGAAGCAGAGCCAGAAGCTAAACGTAAAATCATTGGCCGCGTTTTCGTTGAGATTTTCGATGAAGAGTCAAAGAAATGCGTTAATGCAAAATGGTTAGCACAAGGCACGATTTACCCTGATGTAATTGAATCTGCAGGCAGCGCCACAGGCAAAGCCCATGTGATTAAGTCGCACCATAACGTTGGCGGTTTGCCAGATGATATGGAAATGGGACTAGTTGAGCCATTACGTGAGTTATTTAAAGATGAAGTGCGTAAAATTGGTTTAGAGCTTGGTCTGCCATACGACATGCTTTACCGTCATCCGTTCCCAGGACCGGGTCTGGGTGTGCGCGTTTTAGGTGAGGTGAAAAAAGAGTACTGTGACTTACTGCGTTTAGCGGATGCTATCTTCATTGAAGAGCTGCACAAAGCTGACCTTTACAACAAAGTCAGCCAAGCATTTACCGTATTCCTACCTGTTCGTTCTGTCGGCGTTATGGGCGATGGTCGTAAATATGATTGGGTAGTATCGCTGCGCGCAGTTGAAACTATCGACTTTATGACAGCCCACTGGGCACATTTACCTTATGACTTCTTAGGTCGTGTATCTAACCGCATTATTAATGAAATCGATGGTATTTCACGTGTGGTTTACGATATTTCAGGTAAGCCACCGGCAACCATTGAATGGGAATAACCCATTTAGATATTGCTGAATAAACTAAAAGGCGCTTCGGCGTCTTTTTTGTTTTAAACTATCTAATTCAATCTAACTGTTTTACAGCTATTTTTTACAACTAAAGCGTTATGAATTATCGAGCCCCCATGCCAACATCTACTGACATTGCAGATCCTATCATTGATGCCGATCTTGAAACCAAGCCTGAAACTGAGCCAGTGAATAAACTGGTTAATAAGCAGATCAATCAACTCGGTCAATTAGTTGAAACCGAGCTGACCGCTGAACAAACAGCTATTGATGAAAAGTGGATGCGAGTAGCAATGGCGCAAGCCAGGTTAGCAGAAGCCAAAGGAGAGGTGCCCGTGGGCGCAGTCTTGGTTAAAGATGATGAGTTGCTTGCTAGTGGCTTTAATTTAAGTATTTGCGAGCATAACCCCACAGCCCATGCTGAAATTGAATGTATTCGCGCCGCAGGGCAGGTGCTTGAAAACTACCGCATGTTAGACACTAGCTTGTATGTCACCCTAGAGCCTTGTTCCATGTGCGCTGGCGCTATGGTGCATAGCCGAATAAAACGAGTGGTATTTGGCGCAGATGATTTAAAAACCGGCGCCGCTGGCAGTGTGGTTAATTTAGTTCAACATGCTGATTTTAATCATCAGCTGGAGGTGACGTCTGGGGTATTAGCGAGCGAGTGTGCTGGGCAATTAAGTGCTTTTTTTAAACGTCGCAGAGAAGAAAAAAAAGCACTTAAAAAGTTACTGAAACAGCAATCAGAGTTGTTGCTGCAAAAAGGCGAAAAATAATTTCTGGCGGTTAAGCATTTTACGTTGTTTAAGCTTGATAGCATTACGGCGACGAGCGCTGTTATTAGTGTTTCTTCTCATGTTAAGCCTTACTACATTGGTGAGGTTTTATATTAGTTAAAGCGAGCATAAATCACTTTCGAAAACAAACCATCGCTGCCCGGTTTGCTGTAAATCTAAAACTGGGTTAGCTCACAATCCCCATTTGCTAATTCGTATCCCTTACTTGCATTCACTAGCATAAAGGTGATGGTTAAAAAGTTACCCTAGACAGTGTAAAGCCAGTAAGTGACGGTTTTATTGCGCCGCTGATTTTACAATATCTTCTGGATTTTTATCATCATTGGCTGAAGTCTTAGCTGGGCCAGTGGTGTCATTTTCAGCTTGTTGCTGCATAAGTTCAAGCTGTTTATTTTGACTATCGACCCACACTAAGGTGTCGTAATATCGGCGGATGTTTTCCACATAGTGAACCGCTTCATTACCACGAGCATAACCATAACGAGTATGTTGATAATATTTGCGTTGTTGCAGCAGTGGCAAGACCTCTTTGACATCTCGCCATGCACTGGGATCTTTACCCATCCCTTGGGCTATTTTGCGGGCATCCTCCACATGACCTAAACCCACATTATAGGAGGCAAGGGCAAACCAAATACGCTGACTGTCAGGGATTGATGCTGGTAAACGATCGATCATTTTTTGCAAATAAATTGCGCCACCGCGAATGCTTTGTTCTGCATCGAGGCGGTTATCCACCCCCACAGAGCTTGCCGTTGGCTGGGTGAGCATCATCATGCCGCGAACGCCAGTGGGTGAGCGCGCTTTAGGGTTCCAATGGGACTCTTGATAACCGGCGGCGGCCACTTTACGCCAGTCGAGATCGCCAGCATGTTTTTCAAATAAGGCTTGGTATTCAGGTAGCACATTATCAATAGCGCGAATAAACGCGCGAGTATCAACATAGTCAAAGCGCTTAACATGGCCAAAATACTTTTCATTTAAATGCTCAAGGGTGCCATTCCGTTTTTGCTGATGCCAAAACGACAATAACGAGCCCATTAAGCGGTCGCTGCCATTGGGGCGCAATAACCATACAACGTCAGTTTTATCATCTAGGACGATACTGCCCCGTAACTCAGGTAAATAGCGTTGATTTATTCGTAGACTTTTAGAGTCTGCCACCGTATAAAGCAACTCGCCTTTCGCCACCAAAGAAAACAATTCTTCGTTGTCTTTGTCATACACTTGCTGCCATTTAAGGTTTGGGTGTGATTGCTGCAAGCTGGTTAATGTATCTACCGCCGCAGACTCAGAGATGACATAAATATCACCGCTCAGATTATCAAGATTTCTTGGCTTTTGAGTGCCGGTTTTATAAATCAATACTTGATTGACCTCATATAAAGCTGGCCCCAGTAAAAATTGTTCACGACGGTTTTGGGTAGTGGTAATTGCGGCGGCAACAATATCGATTTCATCATTTCGCAGAGCGGCGAATAACTGCTGCCTGTGGGTGTAAGGCACCATTTCTAATGGCACATCAAGATACGCTGCAAACTTTGCCGCCATTTCATAATCAAAACCACTCTCGCCAAGATCTGAGTTGAGGTAGGTTTGCGAGCCGTAAAGCGTCCCTACCTTTAAGACGGTACGTTTGGGGGAGGTTTCAACAAATTCAGTGACTTCAAACCTAGGTGGCTCACAGGCCACCAGTAAAAAGCTGAATGAAATAATCGTTAAAAGTTTGGTCATATCCATCTGTAAGCTATTGGTATTAGGCACTGTGCACTATTCAATGTTGAGCCTGAAAATATAATACCGTTTTAAAAAATGTCAGCGCTTTAGATATTTTAGCAGTAGTTTGCTATTTCACCTAGAAACCGGCTCAAGCTGAGTAAAATATACGTTTGAATTGATTAAAGAAAACCAAATGACAATTGGCTTTTAATCGCGAATTAACGCTTAAATTTTAAGCGCTTTTATGTGTTATTTAAATTGATTGTTTTCGTTAACGGGAAACACTGTTCTCACGCGCCTTGGTGGGTGATTTATAGGGTGTGATTCCCTATAATAGCGCCAATTCTTACCCTGCCATTATAATTAATAAGGTGAATTGACGTGATTGAGATCATTCGCGGAGCCCCAGCACTTTCAGCTTTTAGAGTTCAAAAGCTTATGGAGGCCTGTGAAACAGCAGCGCTTCCTGTTGAGCAAATCTATGCTGAGTATGTCCATTTAGCCGATTTAAGTGACAAGCTTGATGATAAAGAATATCAGCAACTTGAAACCATTCTAACCTACGGACCTGCAATTGAATCTCATACTCCAGAAGGATCATTGATATTTGTAACACCTCGCCCTGGAACGATTTCTCCTTGGTCATCTAAAGCAACTGACATCGCCCAAAATTGTGGTTTAGGCAAAGTAAAACGCCTAGAACGCGGTATTGCCTACTATGTTGCAGGAGCATCATTAACAGCGCAGCAGTTAGAGCAAGTGAAAGGCTTAATCCACGACCGTATGGTTGAAGTGATTTTACCTGAGTTTGCCGCAGCATCAGTATTGTTTGAACGCACTGAGCCATTGCCCTTCAAAAGCATCAATATTTTAGCTGAAGGTCGCCGCGCCCTTGAAGTGGCAAACGTGCAATTAGGCCTAGCGCTAGCAGAAGATGAAATCGACTACTTAGTTGATAACTTTGTGCGCTTAAACCGTAATCCTAACGACATCGAGCTAATGATGTTTGCTCAAGCAAACTCAGAGCATTGTCGTCACAAGATTTTCAATGCAGACTGGACTATCGATGGTGAAGTTCAGCCTAAATCATTATTCAAAATGATTAAAAACACCTTCGAAGTCACCCCAGACAACGTGTTATCAGCTTATAAAGATAATGCCGCTGTCATGACAGGCTCTGTTGCCGGTCGATTCTTCCCTGATCAAGATGGCGTTTATAACTATCACACCGAGCCAATGCACGTGTTGATGAAGGTTGAAACCCACAATCACCCAACAGCAATTAGCCCCTATCCGGGCGCTGCCACAGGATCAGGCGGTGAGATCCGTGATGAAGGCGCAACCGGTCGCGGTTCAAAACCTAAAGCAGGTTTAACAGGCTTTAGCGTATCAAACCTTAAAATCCCAGGCTTTGTGCAGCCATGGGAAGGCGACTACGGCAAACCTAGCCGTATTGTAACGCCACTTGAAATCATGACTGAAGGCCCATTAGGCGGCGCAGCATTTAATAACGAATTTGGTCGTCCAGCCCTTGTGGGTTACTTCCGTACTTACGAGCAAGAAGTTGCCAGCCATAACGGTGTTGAAGTACGCGGTTACCACAAGCCAATCATGCTTGCTGGTGGTTTAGGTAATATTCGTGAAGATCATGTTCAAAAAGGCGAAATTACCGTTGGGGCTAAGCTGATTGTACTTGGCGGCCCTGCAATGAACATTGGTTTAGGCGGCGGCGCTGCGTCATCAATGGCCTCTGGTCAATCAAGTGAAGACTTAGATTTTGCTTCTGTACAACGTGAAAACCCAGAAATGGAACGTCGTTGTCAGGAAGTGATCGACCGTTGCTGGCAGATGGGTGACGATAACCCAATTCAATTTATTCACGATGTGGGCGCGGGCGGTTTATCAAATGCCTTCCCTGAGCTGGTGAATGATGCCGACAGAGGCGCATTGTTTAATTTACGTAACGTACCATCTGATGAGCCGGGCATGAGCCCACTTGAGATCTGGTGTAACGAATCTCAAGAACGTTATGTTCTGTCTGTGGCACCTGAGAATTTAGAAACCTTCAAGAAAATTTGTGAGCGTGAACGTGCGCCGTTTTCTGTGGTAGGTGATGCAACTGAAGAGCAGCACCTCACCCTTGAAGATAGCCACTTTGACAACAAGCCAATTGATTTACCCCTTGAGGTTTTATTAGGTAAAGCACCTAAAATGAGCCGCGATGTGGTCACTGCCAATGCTGAGTTTTCAGCGCTCGAAACCGCTAATATTGACCTTAAAGAAGCGGTATCGCGCATCTTGCATTTACCAACTGTGGCCGATAAGTCTTTCCTTATCACCATTGGTGACCGCTCGGTAACAGGTTTAGTTAACCGTGACCAAATGGTTGGACCTTGGCAGGTTCCTGTTGCTGATTGTGCCGTAACTGCAGCAAGTTATGACAGCTACGCCGGTGAAGCCATGTCTATTGGTGAACGTACTCCATTAGCATTACTTGATTTTGGCGCTTCAGCTCGTATGGCCGTCGCCGAGTCAATCTTAAACATTGCGGGTACTGATATTGGTTCATTCAAGCATATTAAATTATCAGCTAACTGGATGTCGGCAGCAGGTCACCCAGGTGAAGATGCCGGTCTTTATGAAGCAGTAAAAGCAGTGGGTGAAGAGCTTTGTCCTGAACTTGAGTTAACTATCCCAGTGGGTAAAGACTCAATGTCGATGAAAACTGCGTGGAACGAAGCCGGTGAAGATAAAGCTGTTACTTCACCAATGTCACTGGTTATCACTGCATTCGGTGTGGTCAAAGACATTCGCAACACTGTGACTCCAGAGCTTCGCACTGATAAAGGCGATACAGAACTGTTACTGATTGATTTGGCTAATGGTCAAAACCGTTTAGGCGGTTCTTGTTTAGCGCAAGTTTACAGCCAGTTAGGTGATGTGGCGCCAGACTTAGATGATGCAGCAAGCTTACGTAGCTTCTTTGAAGTGATTCAGCCATTAGTCGCTGCTCAAAAAGTCATTGCTTATCATGACCGCAGTGACGGCGGTTTATTCACGACACTAGTGGAAATGGCATTTGCGGGTAATACCGGCCTTAATATTGATTTAGCAGCACTTAAAGGCACAGACCTTGAGCGCTTGTTTAATGAAGAGTTAGGCGCGGTTATTCAGGTGTCTAAAGCTGATTCAGCTAACATTCAAGCTCAGTTCGCTGCCGTGGGCGTGTCTTGCCAATATATTGCCAAGCTAACCCAAGATGATCAAATCACTATCGTTGATGGCCAGACGCCAGTATTTAGTGACAGCCGCGTAGCACTGCGCACCATGTGGTCTGAAACCACTTATCGCATGCAGTCACTACGTGACAATCCTGAATGTGCTAAAGAAGAGTTTGAACTTAAGCAGCAAGCCAAAGACCCAGGTCTTACAGTTGATTTACGCTTTAACCCAAGCGAAGACGTTGCCGCGCCATTTATCTTAAAAGGTGTCGCACCTAAGATGGCGATTATCCGTGAGCAAGGGGTTAACTCCCACGTTGAAATGGCAGCAGCCTTTGATCGCGCAGGTTTCGAAAGCCGCGACGTGCATATGTCTGACATCTTATCGGGTCGCATCAACCTAGAAGAATTCCAAGGCCTAGTGGCTTGTGGTGGATTCTCTTACGGTGATGTACTGGGCGCAGGTGAAGGTTGGGCTAAGTCAATCTTATTTAACGACCGTGCTCGCAGTGAGTTCTCACAGTTCTTTGAACGTGATGGCACTTTAGCATTAGGTGTATGTAACGGTTGTCAGATGTTATCTAACCTGAAAGAAATCATTCCAGGAAGTGAGCATTGGCCACACTTTGTCCGTAACCGTTCGGAGCGTTTTGAAGCACGTGCGAGTTTGGTTGAAGTACAAAAGAGCCCATCAATCTTCTTTGAAGGTATGCAAGGTTCACGTATGCCAATCGCAGTATCACACGGTGAAGGCCGCGCTGAGTTTAAGTCAGTTGAAGCCTTAGCCGCCGCTGAAGCGACAGGCACAGTGGCACTGCGTTACGTTGACGGTAATGGCGCTATAGCAACCCAATACCCACAAAACCCCAATGGTTCGCCAAATGCGATTACCGCATTAACTACCACTGATGGCCGAGTGACGATTATGATGCCGCATCCAGAACGAGTATTCAGAACCGTTGCCAACTCATGGCATCCAGATGAATGGGGCGAAGACAGCCCATGGATGCGTATGTTCCGCAATGCACGGGTTAAGTTAGGTTAAGCTTCACTTAACCTAGATTGAGTTAACAGCAAAAAGGCGACCAAATGGTCGCCTTTTTATTGGATGGGACTTGTGTGGAGAGTATTGCTAACTCATTTCTGGATAGAAACGCGTTAGACATTTAACTCTATCTGTGAGTTTCAGATTAAAATTTCGATGAATTAACGCCCACGTTAAGGGGCTGATAATTGTTTGCTTAAATTGTGAAGCGAAGCGAAACCGAGCAAACTGTTAGCAGTCCCGCTTTAAATTCTTGTTATATTTCGTCGTCAACGAACGGTGTACCTACTGTGTCATTGAGAACTGTATGACACTCCACAGAGAACCAACTATTAAAAAGTTTCATATTTCTAGTTTTTGGCCACAGAGATTCATCAGTATACCACCCACTTAATTCGTCAATGAATAGTAAATCTAAGTTTAACTTAATCCATCGTTGTAATGACTCGGGATCATCAGAGTCTTCGTTTGAGATAAGATAAACATTTAAATCTTCGTTAGCTGAATCTAGTGTCAACCCTGGGGAGTTATATGGATCTGCTTTATTAACCCAATCAACTGCGGGTTGTTTATATCTTAATATTAAGGCTGCACGATTGAGCACATGTTCTCCTAGAAATATAACGCCCAGCATGGGCATGAACTAATGAGGTGAAAGTCCTCTGTAGGAAGATCACCGTTACTCTTTCTAAAAGAGAATAACATACTGTTATTAAAAGTTAACTACTAGCGAATGGCAAGGGCTTATCCGTGAGGATTGGTCTGAAGGAAGCCGCTAGCACTTTTTTATCGGCAACAGGCGAGCTGATGAATAAGAACATCATATGAGGCGTAGGCTAAAGGTGAGTTGGCAGGGTCTGCCCCGCGAAGCAAGGGTACAAGACGACGAAATCACGTGATCTAATGGCCACCGTAAATGATGCAGCAGTGCAAAGAAAGTTCATGCTCCTTCTCTACCAATAAAGAGTGGGGAGATCTGCTTAACTCGCGATCGCGAAGTTTTTGTACAAGCTAACCAGTAAGACTTTGGTTTATAAGTGCCTTGGCTTTTCAGCGTCATCGACTGAAAAGAGCGAACCAGATGAAAACCGATAGCGCGTAACGGGGTAACTCGGCATGTGATTAAGCAGAAGACCTAAAATGTTCCCGACATTTTTTGGCATTCACTCCTTCCATGGAGATTTCAGCAGACGGCATACGACTGCATGGATGCAGGAGGTAGAGCAACGCAGGAGCAGTTGCCGAGTAGCCGAACGCCCATCGTAATGGTTGGGACATGGTGAAGGCCTGAACATT
>NZ_MCTY01000184.1:0-15866 GCF_002873635.1 Shewanella sp. 10N.286.52.B9 | reverse complement strand
AGTACTAAAATTAAGTACTATATCTCAGTGACATGTTCGCCAAAATACCACACCTTTCGAAAAGGGCCTTTATTATCTTTGGCTAAGGCTTTGACATTGTTAACTAATACATCATCGGTAAGTAAGGTTCTGCCGACATTATAAATCAGTAAATCAATGGGCTCTGATACCGAGTAGCGTTTATTGATCTTCTTTTTATAGGTTTCAGAGGTGTAATCTTTAATGTCAGTGTCGCTAGGGTAATTAGTTGTACTGCTTGATGTGGCAGTGCTTTTGTCTGTGCTTTTTTCTGCGCTTAAGTCATTGCAATTAATGCTTTTAGGGTGCGAGATGGCTTTGGCCACATCTTCAGAGCAAGCCTCAGTTAATTCAAAGTAAATAACCTTGCCATCGGTCATGCATTTTAAATCAGGCTTTCCTTCTTCAGGGGACTGTTTTTCAACCGATTGAAAATTTAGCCCTGCAGCTGCTGCAAAGCGAACAAAAATGCTTTTTTCGATCTTACCTTTTTCATATTCAGAGCCCATAGGGTGTACTCAGCTTAAATTCAAATAACCTAATAAGTATAGCTGGCGAAATTAAGCTGCAAAGTTAACCTTACTTAGCGTCATGACCCTTATTAGTGCGATGATTTACAGAGCAAGTTAACTATCTTCTTTATAAGATGGTTTTGCTTGAGCAATAAAAGCCGCGGCCGCAGCGGTTAAGGGTAAATTTTTACGCCAAATAAAGGCTAACTCCCAAGCGACCTGTTCAGCTAAGGGAATAAAAATTAATTTTTTTGAGGTAACTCGCTTACAAATCGGTGCCGGTAAGATGGCAAAAGCCATTTTGGCCTTGGCCATTGCCGCCATAAATTCCCACTGCCCAGTTTGAGACACCACATTGAGCTTGAAACCGGCATCTTGGCAACTTTGACTGATCACTTTACCGATAGAGAATTGGTCGTTGTATTGCACAAAAGGCAGTCCGGTGAGATCTTGCCAATGAATACAGCTGTGATTTGCCAGTTCATGCTCAACATGCACGCATACATTGAGTGGGTAACTTTGCAGCTGTAAGATATTAAATTCGTCAGTGTTACTGCATGGCAAAGCGGTTACGCCAATATCTAAACTGTCATTGAGTAGGGCTTTTTCGACCGCAACGCCGCCAACCTCCAACACATTGACATCAATGCCGGGATAAGTGCGAGTAAAAGATGCCAGCATATTAATAAACATCCCGCCAGTCATAGGGCTTAAACCTAAGCGCAGACGACCAATTCTTAAACCGGTTAATGCATTCATATCTTCATACATTCGATTCCACTGACCAACGATTTGCTGAGCGCTTTTAGCCAGCAATAAACCCGCTTCAGTGACTTCCACTTTTTGGTTGTTACGGATCAACAATGTCTGATCAAGGGTTTGTTCCATTTTTTTAATGGTTTTACTCAAGGTCGGCTGCGTCATATAAAGTTGCTCAGCGGCGAGGGTAAAGTGACCAACCTCAATCACAGTTAAAAAACATTGTAAGTTTTTAATTGATATGTTCATGCCAATATGGAATTCAGTAAGTAATTTTTTGTCATTTTACTTATTTATAGCCTAAGAATATAGTCTATTCCATAGAAACCAGTTAACCGTTTAAATTGAAGGAATATGACATGACAGCATTCAAAAATTTATTTGCTAGTGCACTTTTTCTTGCTGCACTTCCTGAAGTAGCTGAAGCTGAAGCTAAAGAAATGCCAGCTGACGCTAAAGAAGCGTAATCAATTTGAGTTGTTAGCCTCCCCACTAATGGCTTACAAATTGATTGAAGATATTGATTCATTACATTTACTGCCCGCATAAGTTGTGTAAAATCAATAGCTTGCCAGATAGTGAAATATGAATGGCATTTATATTAAATATCATCACGTTTCACAAACAAAAAGTCCGTTGGCTAACCACCAACGGACTTTTTGTTTTTGGATTATTTATGATGATGTGTACTACCACCCCTTGTTAACGTTCATGTTCGGCTGTGACTTTCTTGACGGCAACAATGGTTTGAAATCCACCGTTTTCACTTGGTTCTTGTAATAGCCACAAAAAAGAGGCTTGGCAGCCTCTTTTAAATCACGTCATTAATCTATGAACAGATTAAAGACCAAGATATGAGATTGAGTTAACCTTTAGTGATTAAGATTAAGCGCTTAACACTCAACAATATTTACTGCTAAACCACCTTTGGCGGTTTCTTTGTATTTGCTGCGCATATCTTTACCGGTATCCATCATAGTTTTGATGACTTTGTCTAGGGTGACTTTATGGTTGCCATCGCCGCGCAATGCCATACGTGAAGCGTTGATGGCTTTTACTGCGCCCATGGCATTACGTTCAATACAAGGCACTTGTACTAAGCCGCCAACAGGGTCGCAAGTTAAACCTAAGTTATGTTCCATACCAATTTCAGCTGCATTCTCCACATGTTCGACAGTGCCGCCCATTATTTCAGTGAGTGCACCTGCTGCCATTGAGCAAGCCACGCCCACTTCACCCTGACAGCCTACTTCAGCTCCCGAGATAGAGGCGTTCTTCTTATACAAAATACCAATAGCGGCCGCGGTTAATAAGAAGCGGCAACAGACTTCCTCATCAACTTCTTGGACGAAGGTGTGGTAGTAGCATAATACTGCCGGAATAATACCAGCAGCGCCATTGGTTGGTGCAGTGACGACCCGATCGCCAGCGGCGTTTTGCTCATTGACAGATAATGCGAATAAATCAACCCAGTCCATGGCGGTTAATGGGTCATTGTTATTACGGCCTTCTGCTTGCAAGCGGCGATATAAAGCTGGCGCGCGGCGGCGCAGCTTTAAACCACCGGGTAACATGCCTTCTTTTTGGTAACCACGTTCAATACAGGTTTTCATGGTTTGCCAGATATTCCACAAGCCTTGTTTAACGTCCTCTTCGCTGGCAATACTTAGCTCATTTGACATCATGAGTGAAGAAATACTTAAACCATTTTCACAACACAAATCCAGTAACTGCGCGGCAGAATTAAAATCATAAGGGGCGGATTTTATCGGGGTCGCAGGCGAGGCATCACGCTGGGTAATTTCATCTTCATCTAGAATAAATCCGCCGCCGACTGAGTAATATGTGCGCTCATAAATGCATTCACCTTTGCTAAACGCATATAGGGTCATGGCGTTGGCATGGGCAGGCAGGCTTTTACGGCGATGATAGGTAATACCGTTGTCTCGAGTGAACTTGACTAGGCGGCCATCGGCAATTTTAAGGGTTTGTTCGGCTGAAACTTTTTCCAGTATGGCATCAATCGCATCGGTATCTACGGTATCAGGATCTTCACCCATTAAGCCCAAAATGACCGCTTTACCAGTTCCATGGCCTTTACCTGTTTGGCCTAAAGAGCCAAACAGTTGCGATTGTAGTTCGTCAGTTTGTGCCAGCAAGCCTTGATCGCTTAAGTGCTGCATAAATAATTTACCCGCTTTCATCGGGCCAACAGTATGGGAGCTTGAAGGCCCAATACCGATTTTGAACATATCAAATACACTAATCATTGTTATTAACCTTTAATCAGTTTTTATTATTTTAGTCGTTTAAATTTTTTGGCGTTTTATTCTAGCGCTCGCAGTGAGTAAAAATTGTGCGGCAATGTTAGTTATCTCCCTGTAACGGGTCATTTTATTGGGAATTTCCTTAGGGAAATTAAAATTTAGCGGCATAATGGCGTTAATTTGGCAGACTAAGTTTGCAATTAACTGCGATTATACCAAGCAATATAGCCTAAGTAGCTGGTATTTTTATCTAGAGCAATGGCGCCATTTAACTGCAGTATCCCATACTTTTTACGAGATACTTCATTAGATTTTCTTATGCATAGTGGTTCAGATTAGGTGAGTTTATTGCAGCGTCAGTTATCAAGGTGTTGTTTTTAAATTTATCAACAATGACAGTGGTAATTAACATTTAACAGGATATTTTAGGAGTAAGCGTGAGTTATCTAATGATGGATTTGGCTGGCGTTACGGTCAGCGAAGAAGAAGCCGAGCTATTAAGCCACGATAAAGTGGGCGGCATTATATTATTTACACGCAATTTTTCTAATAAAGCACAATTACAGGCTTTGATTAAATCTGTTCGACATATTCGCCGTGATTTATTGATTGCGGTTGATCATGAAGGTGGCAGGGTACAACGCTTTCGTGAAGAGTTTACTCTGCTACCAGCCATGGGGGATATTTTGCCTGCCGCCAAGGGCGATATGGCGCTTGCGAAACGTTGGAGCCAAGAGTTAGGCTTTTTAATGGCGATTGAGCTTTTAGCTTGTGATATCGACTTAAGCTTTGCGCCAGTATTAGATGTTAATGGTATCAGTGATGTTATTGGCACTCGCAGCTTTAGCGCCGAACCTGAGCAAGTGACCAGTTTAGCTCACAGCTTTATTCAAGGCATGACTCAAGCGGGTATGGCGACAGTGGGTAAACACTTTCCCGGTCACGGCAGTGTAAAAGCAGATACCCATGTGGCGATGGCTGTAGATACGCGCACAAAAGAGACTATTTTTAATCATGATATGCAGCCTTTTAAGCAGTTAATAGGCCAGCAGCAGCTAAATGGCGTTATGCCTGCCCATGTGGTTTATTCGCAAGTAGATCCAAATCCGGCAGGTTTTTCAAACTATTGGCTGCAACAGGTGCTGCGTAAAGAGCTTAAATTTGACGGGGTGATTTTCTCAGATGATTTAGGCATGAAAGGCGCAAGTTTTGCTGGCGATTATATTGGCAGAGCCCAAGCAGCATTATCAGCAGGTTGTAATATGATTTTGGTTTGTAATGATCCTGAAGGGGTTAAAACCTTATTAACCGAGTTTACTTGGCCTGAGCAATTGTCTGAATTTAAATCTGCACTCGCATTAAGAGCGAATGCTAAGCAGGTGATTAATGCCCTTGAACAGTCTGAGCGCTGGCAACATGCGCAGCAATTGGCAAAGCAAATATTAGCGGCAAAAAAATAATAGAAATTGAGCCTTAGATGATTTTTGAGCGGTTAAGTTTGGCTTGCTGTTAAACGACAGAGTTTGTTTGCAGTTGCACGATAAATTATGGCTGGTTAATTAACGGCCAGTCACACGTGAGACAATAGTAAAACCGCAGCGCCTATGTTACATATTGATACAGTGAGTTTGGCATGCGACCCAAGCTCACTGTCATATTATTTTAAAAACTTTATTTCTAGGGCTTTTTTAAGTTTTACTAGAGACTTGTGATAACAGCTAATCCTATGATTAGCTGTTTTTTTTCTAGAGGTTTATAGTGGTTTGAGTTAAAAGCTTTTCAGCGTCCGCTCTTCAGTTGCGACTGCGTTTTCAACCATGGATTCAGGGCCGCTTTCTGCCTCAGTATCAACAATAGCATCAACCATGGATTCAGGGCCGCTTTCTGCCTCAGTATCAACAATAGCATCAAGATTGGTATCAGTAACCGCGGTATTTACCTCAGTGTCATCAAGCAATAACGCCACAGGACGAGTTTCCGTCGGTTGTTCCATTTTACGGATTTGCATCACAATGCCGAGCCTTGGATGATCAAAATAATGGATTTCACCACTTCTCACGCGGCGGTTTTGCACCATAGGAATCGATTGTAAAAATGGACTCATTACCTTGTCTATATCAGCTTGCTCAGTGTATTGAAAGTATTCACTGGACGCTGTTTGCTTTTGGATTGGCTGGCGCAGTGCTAAGTTGGTTTCAATAAACAAATAATGACTTAGGTAAATATTAATATTACCGTCTAATTCCCACACTGGAGTGGTTTGAGGCTCTGGCGCTAAACTGGCAAAACTTGAATTAAAATCAAAGCCTGAAAATTCATCCTCTACTTGCTCAGAAATAGCATTGCCAGAATATTCAAAGTCTTCAGAGTAATCTTTACCTGCAAAAATACGTATCGGTTTGGCACGATTACGAGATTGCATATCTTGTTGCCAAGTCAGGTGAAGTAAACTGCGCACGTTTGACTCGCGGCGCACCGCTTGGATGATTTCACCAAATTCACTTTGAGACTCAGCCAGTAATACAGGACCATCACCTAAATAGGCTTGCTGCTCACTCGCAGCAGCAATAGAAAATGGCACTTGGCTTGGAAAGGCGGTTTTGTTGGCGCTCACTAATGGATCTTGGCAGTCGATTTCGCTGCTACTCCAGTCAGTTGAGGTGCAGCCGTTTAAACCTAGTGCAACCCCGGTAATATCGTTACTGATCATTGGGGTGATCAAATCGATATTCTTTCGGTTTGGCGCCGCTGCATTATCGTCTTGCCACTTTTCGACACTGTTGGTTTGTCTTTCAAACACATATACTTCAACCTCAAACCATGTTTTAGCTTGGGCTTGCATTGGTGTCGATAGTGCCGATATAGCGGCAATAGAAAAAGCAATGTTACGCAGCACTATTTAGTTTCTCCAGTACGATGTTTATCAAGTTGCTCGAGCAAGGTCTTAATTAAGTCTAGTCGTTGCTTGCTGGTTTCAGCAGGCAAGGTGAACTTTAACTTATTTGGGCCTTCCATTCGATAAATTTGTGGCTGACTTTGTAATAAGCCAATGATAAACATTGGGTCAATTTTATGGTCGTCACTAAATTCAATGCTGCCACCTTTGGCATGCATTTCAATCTTTGTTGCACCTAAAGCTGTTGCCTGATGCTTATATAAGGTTAATTCCATTAAGTTTTTAGTCGGTTCTGGCAACATGCCAAAACGGTCAATAAACTCAACTTTTAACTCATCAAGCATGCGTTCAGTTTCGCAGTTAGCAATGCGTTTATAAAGCGATAAGCGCATATTAACATCAGAAACATAATCATCAGGCAGTAGCGCTGGAATGCGTAATTCAACTTCACACTGGGATTTAAGCATATAATCTAGTGAAGGCTCTTTACCTTCTTTTAATGCTTTTACTGCTGATTCAAGCATTTCCATGTACAAGCTAAAACCAATTTTAGAAATATGGCCGCTTTGTTCATCGCCCAGTAATTCACCGGCGCCGCGAATTTCTAAATCTTGAGTGGCGAGCATAAAGCCTGCACCTAAGTCTTCTAAGGCATCAATGGCGGTTAATCGCTTACGGGCATCTGCGCTCATTAATTTAGGGTGCGGCGTCATCAAATAAGCATATGCTTGGTGATGTGAACGGCCCACACGACCACGTAATTGATGCAATTGTGCTAAACCAAACTTATCCGCTCGGTCGATAATAATGGTGTTAGCACTGGGAACATCAATTCCGGTTTCAATAATGGTGGTACACACCAGCACATTAAAACGTTGGTGATAAAATTCTGACATGACTTTTTCAAGTTCACGTTCGCGCATTTGGCCGTGGGCGGTAACCACTCGAGCTTCAGGCAGTAATTGGCGAATGTTTTCAGCGCATTTTTCAATGGTTTCGACATTATTGTGTAAGAAATAAACTTGCCCACCACGCAAAATTTCACGCAAAATAGCTTCTCTTACCGTGGCAATATCGTACTCACGTACAAAGGTTTTTACTGCTAAGCGCTTAGCCGGTGGGGTGGCAATAATGGATAAATCACGCATACCCGACATGGCCATATTTAGGGTACGTGGAATCGGCGTGGCAGTAAGGGTTAAGATATCGACATTAGCCCGCAGGGCTTTTATCTTTTCTTTTTGGCGCACCCCAAAGCGGTGTTCTTCATCAATAACCAATAAGCCTAAGTTTTCAAAGTTTGCTTCAGCCTGCAGTAACTTATGGGTACCAATGACAATGTCGACTTTGCCATCTGATAATGACTGCAGCACTTGAGTTTGCTCTTTAGCTGAGCGAAACCGCGACATCACTTCAATTACCATTGGCCAATCGGCAAAACGATCTTTAAAGTTTTCATAGTGTTGCTGGGCAAGTAGGGTAGTTGGCACTAACACCACCACCTGTTTACCGGCATTGACCGCCACAAATGCTGCGCGCATCGCAACTTCGGTTTTACCAAAACCAACGTCACCACACACAAGGCGGTCCATGGCCATTGGGGTTTGCATATCGCTTAGTACGGCTTCAATTGCAGTTTCTTGATCGACGGTTTCTTCAAAGGGGAAACCTTGTGAAAATTGGGCATATTCTTCTGCATCAATTTTTAGCGCATCACCCGGGCGAGCTTGGCGTCTAGCGTAAACATCCAGTAATTCAGCCGCCACATCGCGGATTTTTTCAATGGCTTTTTTCTTGGCTTTTGACCAGGTTTCATTACCCAGTTTATTTAATGTCGGCTTTTCATCGGCGCCAATGCTGTAACGGCTAATAAGGTGCAGCGATGACACTGGGACATACAGCTTATCGCCTGCGGTATATTCAAGTTGCAGGTACTCGGCCACTAAGCCGCCCGTATCTAAGGTGACAAGCCCCTGATAAAGCGCAACACCATGCTCTAAATGCACAATAGGCTCGCCGACTTTAAGCTCTGCTAAGTTTTTTACCAGTACATCTGAGCTAACTTGTTTTTGCTTTTCACGGCGACGACGCTGAGAAATTCGTTGGCCAAATAACTCTGTTTCACAAATTACGCTGATATCACCTTTAGGGGTATCAAGTAACATGCAACCTTGTGATAACGGCGAGACGATTAAACCTATGTTGTCTTTAGCGGTTATAAAGGCATTTAAATGGCTAAATAACTTAGGTTTGATGTCAATTTTGCCAAGCAATTCAATTAAGGCTTCACGTCGCCCTTCAGATTCAGCGCTGAATAATAATTGTCCTTTAGTCTGACCTTGGGCCTTGGTGTACGCTTGCAGGTTAATTAACGGCTGTTTGAGCTTATGGTTGGCATTAACATCAGGCAGCCTGGCTACATTTGCCTGCTTGGCTTTTACAATAAGCTCAAGCTCGCCCTCGGCATTTTTGTTAGGCGTGCTAATTTGCGAGCGGGTGTATTTTTTAAAGGCTGCAAATAACTCATCGGTGAGTATGTATAGCTCTTGGGGCGCCAGTAACGGTCTTAACGGGTCAACGCGGCGATCTTCATAGCGAGTTTTAATTTCAGTTAAATGATGCTCACTGGCTTGTTCAATATCCCCAAGGGTGATCAGTTGAGTATCCTGAGGAATATAGTCAAATAAAGTGGCGCACTCTTCAAAAAATAGCGGTAAATAGTTTTCAATACCCGCGGGCATTAAATTACGGCTCACTTGCTGATAAACCGATTCCGCTTCTTTTGAAATCACTTCAAAGCGGCGACGGTAACGTTGTCTAAAGCCTTCAATACCCGCTGTATCGGTAGGGAACTCTTTTGCGGGCAACATGCGTATTGAATCAATTTCTTCTTTTGAGCGCTGAGAGTCCACATCAAAATAGCGGATGGTTTCTACTTCATCGTCAAATAATTCAATGCGCAAAGGCTGGGAAGATCCCGTAGGGAAAATATCTAAAATCGAGCCACGGATCGCAAACTCACCATGCTCATAAACTTGATCAACCAAGTAGTAGCCGGTGTCGGTTAGGTGCTGCCTAACCTGCTGTAAGCCGTAAATGTCACCTTTTTTAAGTAGCATGACATTGGAGGTTAAAAACGATTTTGGCGGTAACTTCACCATCAAGGTGTTCACCGGTACGATTATCACATTGTGATGTGACTGGCTCATTTTTGCCAAGGTTTCTAAGCGCTGTGAAATCAAGTCTTGATGGGGCGAGAAGCTGTCGTAAGGCAGGGTTTCTCTATCTGGGAATAAACACACATTGATGTCAGATTCTGCCAGAAGGTAACCCAGTTCAACCTCAAGCTGTAATGCGCTTGGGGTGTCATTGGTAACAACCAGGCTAGTACCCGAATGCTGGGAAATTAGGCTAGAAAGCGTAATAGCTTGTGAGACCCCCCCCAGTGTTGTTAAGGTTTGAAACTGTTGGCCTTTTTTTACACTTGGCGGTGTTAGAACGCTAAAATTCTTCATTGAATATCTAACTAACTTCTTTTATAAAAGTGATAAATTTAGCCCGCAGATTGTGATCATCAAAACCAATCAGGCTTAGCTAAATTTGTATTGGCGATAGTTGATTAGCACCAGATTATGATAGCTATTATAAGCAAGCTTAAAACAATATGCAGGCAATATGTGTTATTTGGCTGCTTGTTGGCGAATTTGTTTGCGCTGGTGAAGCATTTTTTGCTGCACTGTTAAGCTGGCTTTAACCAGTTGCTCTACATCGGCATCTAAAATCTGACTAAAATCTAAGCTGACGGCATATTGTGGCTGATTTCTTTTATTATTTTGCTCTGCGTCATCATCAAAGTTAATGAGCTTGCATTGGCTCACCTGACAAAGACACAAAATGGCCACTAACTCGCTACTGATATAAATCGAGGTTTTAAAATACTCACCAATGGTCAGTGGCTTAGGGGTAATTAAACTGATGCCGCTACCACCAAAATGGCTGCCTTGGAATTTTTCACCGCTTTGGACTTCTTTTTCTAGCACATGATGCAGCACTAAATCTACTTTACGTGATTGCAGTTTAAGAAAGTCGACCACAGCTTTAGCATCGTTATCAATACTTCTTAATTGCAGTAAACAGCTTGCTTCTAACTCTTTGACTTCTGATAGTAATTTAAGCCCAACCGATTGCATCGAGCGTAAGTCTTGTTCAGACGGAATGCCTTGAGAACCTGACCAGTTTTCAAGATAAACAGCAAAGTCATGGGGCACGGTAAAATATGCATTGGATTCAGTTAACAAGGTTTGTCTCTTTATTTATCAGACTAATACCCCTATTATCATGCCCATCTTAATGATTTAGCAAGTTTTAGCCTTTGTGTTAAATTAAACTGCTGTTTTTTATTCCAATAAACACCAAGGATGCACTTTTCTTTATGAACTTTCGGTTTTCATTATTCATGGGCTACCGCTATTGGCGGACGCGTAAAGCCAATGCTTTTGCATCTTTCATTACTTTTTTTGCGGTATCGGGCATTTTTTTAGGGGTAGCCGCGCTGATCATTGTCAGCTCAGTGATGAACGGTCTAGAAGGTCAGCTTAAACAGCGAATTTTAGGCGCAGTGCCACAACTAACCCTCATTAATGATGCAGGCTTTAGTGATTGGCAAACCCAAGCTAAGTCGTTAACAACATTGCCGCAAGTACAAGGGCTCTCACCCACGGTGACCACTCAAGCTATGGTGCAATCAAGTAAAAATATCAGCGCTGTACAAGTGTATGGTGTGTTCCCTGAGTATGAGCAAAACCTTTCAGCCATCGTTGCCAATACCTATTCCAGCGCTTTTGAGCAGCTCACTCCAGGTAGTTACAACGTGGTGCTAGGCAGCGACCTTGCCAGAAAATTATCCATCAATGTTGGTGACAAAATCCGCATTTTAAGTGGCGATGGGGTGGTGTACTCACCATTAGGCCCCGTGCCAAGCCAGCGTAAATTTACCGTGGCAGGTTTATTTGAAATGGGCTCGCAAGTGGATGGAGTATTAGCCTATGTGCATTATCAAGATGCAAGACGGTTAATGCGTGTAAGCCCCAGTGAAATTAATGAATTACGGGTTTACTTAACCGATCCCTTCATCGCCCCTGAAATGGGCGTTACATTGACAGATAAATTAGCTCAGCAAGGCATAGCTATTGAAACCCGCGATTGGCGCGATGATTTTGGCCATTTATTTGCTGCGGTAAAAATGGAAAAAAACATGATGTCATTGATGCTCAGTTTAATCGTTGCCGTGGCGGCGTTTAATATTGTGTCGGCATTAGTGATGATGGTAATAGATAAAACCACCGATGTAGCAGTGCTAAAAACCCAAGGCTTAACGACGCAATCGGTGATGAACATCTTTATTGTTCAGGGCTCACTGAATGCCATTATTGGTTTGGCATTAGGCACCTTAGCTGGGGTCACAATTACTTTAAATTTAAATAGTATGCTTAATGTCTTGGGTATATCAGTACTTGGAGTAGGGCAAAATTTACCGGTGATCATAGCAAGTCAACAAATTATGGTCATTGTTGTTGGCACTCTTATCATGACATTACTTGCCACCATTTATCCCGCATTAACGGCTGCGCGAGTGCAACCTGCAACAGCCTTGAGATATGAATAATGAATAAACAACCAGTAGTATTAGAAGTTAACAAGGTCACTAAGCAATTTCATGACGGTGAAACCACCACCAAGGTGCTTTCGAGCGTTGATTTAACGGTTTATCAAGGTGAGCAATTGGCCATTGTCGGCACCTCTGGCTCAGGTAAAAGTACCTTACTGCATATTATGGGCACCTTAGATATCCCAACATCTGGCACCGTGAAGCTAGATGGTGAAGACCTTTATCAGCTAAGCGCAGCTAGACAAGCTGAAGTCAGAAATAAAGACTTAGGCTTTATTTATCAATTCCATCACCTATTACCTGAGTTTTCTGCGCTTGAAAATGTCGCCATGCCAGCGTTTATTCAAGGTCGAGATAAAAAGCAATCGTTAGCTGAAGCTACAGCCTTATTAGAGAGAGTTGGACTAGGGCATCGTTTAGAGCATATTCCTGCGCAGCTTTCAGGCGGCGAGCGCCAACGTGTCGCCATTGCACGGGCGCTGATTAATAAACCCAAGTTAGTATTGGCCGATGAGCCAACCGGTAACTTAGATGCCAGCAGCGGCGATAGTGTGTACGAACTGATTCGTGAGCTTGCTCAGCAACTGGGCACAGCCTTTGTAGTGGTAACCCATGATTATAAATTAGCAGCGAAAATGGATCGTCAATTAACCATGAAAGACGGCGTTTTACAGCAAGTAGCGGAAGAGAAATAATGAAGTTATTACTGCCACTGGTTATCGGTTGGCGTTTTTATCGCGCAAGACAATCTAACGGCTTTATTGGCTTTATTTCATTTGCCTCCACCGCAGGTATTGCGCTGGGTGTGGCAGTGTTAATTTTAGTGTTATCAGCCATGAATGGCTTTGAACGTGAATTAGAGCAGAGGTTATTAGGCGTTGTTGCACATGGTGAACTGCTGAGCGTTAACGAGCCATTACATGACTGGCAAGGCATTGCAGAAACGGCTAAAAGCATGCCAGAAATTGTTGCTACCGCGCCATTTATTAAAATGCAGGGCTTGGTACAAAAGCCGGGCGGCTTTCAAGGGCTAGAGCTTAATGGTATTGAGCCAGAACTTGAAAAAGAGGTTTCAACCATTGATGAATTTATGCCAGCACAGGCGTGGGCCTCTTTAAGTACTCACTCCAACAACATTGTCGTTGGTCGCAGCTTATTAGACAAACTTGGTTTAAAGGTCGGTGACACCTTATCAATGTACACCCCAGATATGGGGCAAACCAATAAGTTAACTGCGGCGAAAAGTCATCGCTTTGTGGTTGCTGGTGTGTATGACTTGGGTGGAGAAATAGAATCAACTCAAGCCTATGTGTCTTTGCCGTATCTTGCTGAAGTACTGAAACTGCCTGTGGGCTCAGTGACAGGCCTGCGCATTACGGTTAATAAAGTCTTCAGTGCGCCGCGCATTACTCGCGATTTGGGTTATGCACAAAATCAGTATTTGCATTTAAATAACTGGACTCGTTCACAAGGGCATTTATATCAAGATATTCAGCTGGTTAGAATGGTGATGTATTTGGTACTTGCACTGGTGATTGCCGTGGCTTGTTTTAATATTGTTTCTACTTTGGTGATGGCAGTGCGAGATAAAAGCGCCGAAATCGCTATTTTGATGACAATGGGATTAAAGCGTGCCCAAGTGATGGCGATATTTATTATGCAAGGTGCACTCAATGGTGCTTTAGGTTGCACTATTGGCGCTGCTATAGGCGTGACATTGGCACTTAATCTGAGTGCGTTTGCCAATGCTGTTGAGCAATTTTTTGGGATTAAATTACTAGAATCTGATATTTACTTTATCGACTTCTTGCCGTCACAGCTACAGCAACAAGATGTGTTAGTGGTTGTTGGTATGGGCTTTGTGATGAGTTTACTGGCGACTATTTATCCGGCCTATAAAGCAACCAAAATAGCGCCAGCAACGGCATTAGCAGGGCGATGAATTGACTAAGGTGTTAGGATTTTGAATCACTGCCTTGAAAAGCAGAGATAAAAACGCGCTCTAGCGCGTTTTTTATTGGTTAAAATTTATTTTCAATTGCGTAACTAGGCGCTTACAACAAGCACTGACAATTGGCTATGAGAATAGGCTATGACAATCGCTATTGATAACATCAATTAAAACAGCGTTCCAAACTCAGTCTAAACACATCAGTTAAACAAGCTTTTAAAGTAATGCCAAATCCCTAACGAGGTATCAGGAAACAAGTCGATACCTAAGGCAGACTTTAATAAATACAGAGCTAACAAACCAAATAACATGCTGAAAAGTATAAAACCGGTGACAGTGGTAATCATCATCACTAGCGATATTCGTTTTTCGCGGCGAGTATAGGCGCGTTTGTTTTTACCTAATAATAAGACGTAATAAAAACGCCATTTAATAAAAGGAAACTTAAAGGTGCCACGGCTATCAAGAAAGTGACCACCCCAAGTCGATGGACCCAAGGCTTGCTTAATCGCATTGAGCTGCGCATCAGTAAAACTATCAGCAATATCTGACGGCGAACGCTTAAGCATTTTTGCAATGAGAGGATCTTGCCTAATAGACTTAGGCGAAGCCGCTGTCACTTTAGGTTGAACTTCATTGTTAATGTCAGTTTTAGCGGTTTTTTTAGCTACATCCGTATTGCTTTGTGGCATATATTTTCCATAATTATCAAATAAAATAGCAGTCATTGTATTTTGGTATCAGCCAGTTATTAGCGTAAGGTCGGCTTTATTATGACTAAGCTAAACCTGATTTTAATCTAGCATAGAATAAACCCTAGAATACGCCCCAAAAATTTATTTTTACCACGAGGAGTTTGAATGGATGAGGTAAAGCAGGTTATTAACTTTTGGTTTACTGAAATTGAGCCTGCCCAATGGTTTAAAAAAGATGTTAGCTTTGATGAATTAATTCGCACACGCTTTGGTAAGTTACATACTCAAGCCATAGCGGGGGAATTATGGTTATGGCGTCAGCATCTGCAAGGGCGCTTAGCTGAAATTATCATATTGGATCAGTTCTCCCGCAATATTTACCGTGATGATGCTCGAGCATTTAGCGCTGATCCCATGGCATTAGCCTTAGCCCAAGAGGCCATTTTACAGGGGCTTGAACAACAATTAACCGCAATCGAGCGAACTTTTTTGTATATGCCCTATATGCACAGTGAGTCGTTAAAAGTGCATCAACAAGGGTTAGCGCTATTTAAAAGTAATGGGCTTGAATCTAATTATCAATTTGAATTAAAACACTTAAAAATTATTGAACGTTTTGGCCGTTACCCCCATCGAAATGAGTTGCTTGGTCGAACATCAACCATAGAAGAATTAGCTTTTTTAGCACAGCCTGGTTCGTCTTTTTAGTTTTATGGTGTATCGACGAGTGCGAAGGTTTGTTTAAAAGACTTTAGTCACGCAGCACAAACCATAAAATTTTTTTAATAATTCTTTAGAGGATTTTCTTTTCATTATTTGTACTACCTAATCTAAATTTTAAGTTTTTGGGAATCATATTTGCCCCTAATTAGTTGAACAAGTGTGCTGGTTGAAGATACAGGGCGGATTATTCGAGAAGATAAACGCGGCGTCATTAGCGCGAGTAGTCAGGATATCCTCAATAGGCTGAACATTCCCGCAGAGAATTGGCTTAAAATCACCACTGAGTTTGGCGCTTTATTCAAAGGTGCGGTGGGGGCGTTGCCTGCATTAACAGATTATTGTGAGCATTTAGACCGTAAACGACGACAAGGTGCAGC
>NZ_MCTY01000183.1:0-17006 GCF_002873635.1 Shewanella sp. 10N.286.52.B9 | reverse complement strand
GCAACATTCAAGCTAACGTGTCAGATGCCCGTAGCCGTATTCAAGATGTGGATTTTGCCTCTGAAACGGCGCAGTTAACTAAGCAGCAAATTCTGTCGCAAACCTCATCAGCGATGTTGTCGCAAGCTAACCAGTTACCGCAAACGGCATTGTCTCTTTTATAATGACATCGAAGCGTTAATTAACTTCGCGCTAAGAACGCACTGGCATTACGCTAAGGCTAGAATTAAAGGGAGACTCGGCAACGATTCTCCCTTTGTGCTTTTTAGTAAAGTGAATCATGGGTCACTTGTTTGGGTGACTGTTTTTGTATGGCAATTGCCGCATCGGTAACTAAGTTAAATTTTTTATTGATTTAAACTTAGTTGGCGCATTAATTGCTTGAATTATTGAGTTTGTCGAGGTGCACCATGGAAGTCAATATCACCAATGTAGCCAATGCTGCAATGCGTAAAGATAGTTTAGCCACCCTTGCAGAAAAAAATGCCGCCCAAGCATCAACCGCACTGGCTGAAGAGGGAATTCAACAAGCCGGCGATGTGGCGCGCACCACAGATAAAGTCAATGAAACGGCCAAAACCGATGCTGAGCAGTTGCAGCATGCGGTTGATGATATTAATCAGCAATTATCGCTAATGCAAAAAGGCTTAGCCTTTAATATTGACGAAGAGTCAGGGGAGGCGGTGGTTAAAGTTATTGACGTTAAAACTGGTGATTTAATTCGTCAAATTCCCAATGAAGAAGCATTAAAAATGGCGAGCAAGCTCACAGACATTGCCAGTATTTTTATGGAAACTGCAGTGTAGTCATTGTTTTAAAACAATAATCATAAAAGTTATGATTATTCCAAATTAGATAGCAGATATTGCATTAAAGAGGTCGCTATGGGGTTAACATCGGTAGGTATTGGTTCAGGCATGGATATCGCAGGTATTGTTACTGCGCTAGTTAATGCTGAAAGCGCCGGTAAAATTGCGAGTTTTGATACCTCTGAAGGCAAGCTAAATGCGCAGATATCCGGTATTGGGTTACTAAAAAGCTCACTGTCAGAATTCCAAGATAAACTCGAACTATTGACAGATTCTGCAACCTTTGACAGCCATAAAGTGTCCCAATCCAATAGTGATTATTTTAAAACCACGGTAGATGAAAGTGCAGTACCGGGTAAATATCAAGTCATTGTCGAGCAATTAGCCCAGAGTCAAAAAGTTGGCTCTGCTGCCGTGGCAGATGCTGATAGCCCCATAGGTGAAGGTTCGTTAAGTATTGGTGTTGGCAGTGACAGCTTTGATATTGAGGTTGGCGCTGAAGACAGCTTAACTGACATCATGGAAAAGATTAACGCCGCTGAAGATAATGATGGGGTCACCGCCACCATTATTAATGGCGATAATGGTCCGCAGCTTATTTTAGGTTCTAAAAATACCGGCACTGACAATTTAATTACCGTTACCGCAACTGACACCGATGGCGGCACAGGCTTAGCCGATGCCTTTGCCATGACGGAACTCACCCCAGCCCTTGATGCGATATTAACGGTTGATGGCGTCAAGGTGACTTCAAGCTCAAATGATGTCAGTGACATTATTACCGGGGTTAGTTTGGAACTGACGGATGCTGATATTGGCAAAACCACCACCATTACGGTGGATGAAGATACCGATAAAGCCTCATCAGCAATTGAGGGGTTTGTTGAGAGTTATAACGCCTTAATGACCACGATTCAGGACTTGTCTCGCTATGATGCAGCCACTGAAAATGCCGCTATTTTACAAGGCGACCCACTGCCGCGAAGCTTACAAAGTCAGCTCAGAAATATCATTTCCAGTAGTTTTGAAACCAGCTCTGGCAGTGGCTCACAAATGCTGATGAATATTGGTATTACTACGACCCGTGAAGGTTTGTTAGAAATTGATGATGATAAATTATCAGAGGCCATCGAAGCTGATAAAGGCGGCATTAAAGAGATGTTTATTACTGAGGATACTGGCCTAGCGTCACGCTTAGATACCTTTGTAGATAGCTACCTTGAACCCGGTGGCATTATTGATGGCCGTAATGACACCATTGATAATCAGTTATCACGCCTTGAAGACAGTCGAGAAGCATTAGATTTAAAAATGAGCGCCTACAGTGACCGTTTATATAAGCAATTTAATGCCATGGATTTAGTGGTGGCAAGCCTTAACTCTCAGTCGAGTTCTTTGTTTAATGCCATCGATTCTCTGCCTGGTGTGGTGAAGAAGACTTAATACAAATTCAATAGGGCTACTTTGGCGATGCTTTGACGATGTAACTCGCTTTTGAGCCCTAAATACTGCTTAACATTATTTCCCCTACGTTGGAGTACTCAGTGAATCCCATCCTTAGTGAACTTGAACAACTCAATTCAGCAGCGTTTTCCGCTATTACGCAAATAGAACAGGCTAAACCGGAAGATGAACAAGTTGATGAGTTGGTATCACAATTGCAGGTACTTATTCAGCGGCGTCAAATTGTCATTCAAGCGTTAGTTAACGATGATAGCGTTACTGATAGAGCAGTACTTGAAAGTCAGTTTGATTACACTCAATCTTTATTTATAAAGGCTACGAGAGTGTTAGAGCATCGCAAGCTATTACTTCAGGCTGGCAATGCGGCTAAGCGCCAAATAAACGTATATAAATCTATAGATGCAAATAGGTAGGTAATTATGAGAGGTTCACTGCAGACATATCGCAAGGTATCAATCGAAAGTGGCATGGCAGTGGCGTCGCCACACCGAATTATACAAATGTTATTAGCAGGTGCATTAGAAAGGCTCGCTCAAGCAAAATATGCCATTGATCAAGGTGATATCGCCAGCCGTGGTGAGTTATTGGGTAAGGCTATTGGCATTGTGTCTGGGCTTAATGGCAGTTTAAATATGGAAGCCGATGGTGATGTCGCCGGAAATTTAACTCAGTTATATGACTTTATGTTGCGCAGATTATCAGATGCCAACATCAATAATGATGCTGAAGCCATTGATGAAGTAGCGGGGTTGTTACGAACCATTAAAGAAGGTTGGGATGCTATTCCACAGGACATGCATCATATGACTTCAGAAGCCAGTTAAGCTGTGACGTAAAAAAAACAGGCGCTTTTAGCGCCTTTTGTTTGTTTCATGATGGCTAACTTAGTAACAGTTTGTTTGCATCTGTTTACTAAATCATCTGTTAATTTATTAAATCAATGAGATGCTGTAATTTTGTGGTTTGTCACTTGATTCTCACTGGCTGATAATACAATATTCATTTTATAAAAACGTTTAGACTATATTGCGCAGATGTCCGTGTTTACACTATGTGTAACCAAAGCGTATAGGTAGGATGTTGTATTAATGTATTTGTGGTAAGTTTGTCACCAAATATTTATCCATATTGCATATAATAATCACAATCAAGTCGCACTTCCGTTTTATCTCGTATAGCGTGATAATGGCTGTGAAATAATAATAACTCGAGCTTTGGCCTTCTTAATGATGCAAATAGAACAACGAATATTAATTGTTGCTGACCCTTCTGAGCGTGTCTCTCGTCTTTGTTGTATTTTTGATTTTTTAGGTGAAAAGTATCATCTAATTACTAAAGACGATCTTGCCTCATTAACCGCAGACTGTCGTTATCGGGCGTTAGTGCTTGATACCCAATCAGTCACGGCTGAGTTTATTAAAAGCGTGAAGTCATCAATGCCTTGGCAGCCAGTGCTATTATCAGGTGAAAGTAACCTTAATGGTGGCAACGTATTAGGCACCATTGCTGAGCCAATAAGCTACCCGCAATTGACCGAATTACTGCATTTTTGTCAAGTCTATGGCCAAGCTAAACAGCCGCAAACACCCACCAGCGCTAACCAAACTAAACTATTCAGAAGTTTAGTGGGCCGCAGTGAAGGTATTGCCAATGTCAGACACCTTATTAGCCAAGTGGCCAGTTCTGACGCAACCGTGCTGGTACTGGGTCAGTCTGGCACCGGTAAAGAAGTGGTAGCCCGTAATATTCATTACATGTCTGATCGCCGCGATGGACCATTTATCCCGGTCAACTGTGGTGCTATTCCGCCTGAGTTATTGGAAAGTGAACTATTTGGCCATGAAAAGGGCTCATTTACTGGGGCGATTTCAACCCGTAAAGGCCGCTTTGAATTAGCTGAAAATGGCACGCTGTTTCTTGATGAAATCGGCGACATGCCACTGCAAATGCAAGTAAAGTTACTGCGGGTATTGCAAGAAAAAGTATTCGAACGTGTCGGTGGTTCTAAAACCATCAATACCGATGTACGCATTGTTGCGGCCACTCACCGTGACTTAGAAACCATGATCAGCGAAAATGAATTTCGAGAAGATTTATATTATCGTTTGAATGTGTTTCCAATAGAAATGCCTTCATTAAGTGAGCGCAGTGATGATGTGCCATTATTATTGCAAGAGCTTGTGAGCCGTGTTTTTAACGAAGGCCGCGGTAAAATCCGCTTTACCCAGCGCGCAATCGAATCATTAAAGGCCCATAATTGGTCTGGTAATGTCCGCGAGCTGTCGAATTTAGTCGAGCGTTTAACGATTTTATTCCCTGGTGGCTTGGTTGATGTGAATGACTTACCAAGAAAATATCGTTATATCGATGTGCCAGAGTATTGTGTTGAAGTCAGTGAAGAGCAGCAAGAGCGTGATGCATTAGCATCTATCTTCAGTGATGAGGAACCCATAGAGCTACCTGATACCCGCTTTCCAAGTGAATTACCGCCTGAAGGGGTAAACCTTAAGGATTTATTGGCAGAGCTTGAAATTGACATGATCCGCCAAGCGTTAGAGCAACAAGATAACGTGGTTGCCAGAGCCGCTGAAATGTTAGGCATACGCCGAACCACCTTGGTTGAAAAAATGCGTAAGTACGGTATGGGTAAAGATTAATCAAGCTCTTACCGACAGTAACTTACAGCTAAATAACAAATAGACAAAACGAGTAAAAAGCATGCATTAGGGCATGCTTTTTGCTTTTGCGCCGTTAAAAACTTTAAACTGGCATACCAAATGCATTGGTAGTACAAAGTTATTATTTTGACGGAGTGACCATGTATTCAGCGCAATCACTAGTAGAACAGCCGCAGTATTGTGATAGCTACAAACTAGCCGAGCCTGCAGCAATTGTCAGCGAGGCGCCAGCAGCGCCAATTACACTGCGTCAATCAGTGAACCTCGATCTGCAAGCTGAAACATCACGTCCGCAAAAGGCAGCTAATATGTCTAACCAAATGGCGCATATTCTTCAAGCTATGCCTTCAGGTGTAGTGATTATCAATGGTGACGGTATTGTGACCTTGGCCAACCCAGTCGCAACTGACTTATTAGGCCGGCCGCTGCAAGGGGCCAAGTGGTTTGACATTATTAACCGCGCTTTTTCACCCCAAGATGATGACGGTTATGAAGTGTCACTAAAAGATGGCCGCCGAGTAAAGCTGGCGATTACTCCGCTGTCGCCAGAGCCTGGGCAGTTAATTGTGTTAACTGACTTAACTGAAACCCGCTTATTACAGAAAAACCTATCTCATTTACAGCGCTTATCAGCACTGGGCAAAATGGTGGCAACCTTGGCGCATCAGGTCAGAACGCCGTTATCGGCCGCGATGTTATATGCATCAAACCTTGCTAGCCCTAAATTAAATGATACGGCTAAAAAGCGTTTTCAAGGCAAGTTAGTCGATAGGCTTAATGAGCTAGAGCGTCAAGTTAATGACATGCTACTGATGGCAAGAAACAAACAAGATGGCGCCGCAGAGTCGACATCTACTGCAGATATTATTGAGCCTGTGCTGGCAAATTGTGAGCCCATTGTTGAAAACAAACAGTGTAAATTACACTTTATTGATCAAACCGATAAACACATTATGGCTAACACGAATGCCTTAAGCTCGGCGATTAACAATCTGGTGATGAACAGCCTAGAGGCCAATGCCACAGAAATTCAGATTGTGACTGGCGAAGATGAACACGGCATTAATATCGATGTGATTGATAACGGTAAGGGTTTATCAAAAGAGATGCAGCAACAAGTATTGGAGCCTTTTTTTACCACTAAAAGCCAAGGGACAGGCCTAGGCTTAGCGGTAGTGCAAACCGTGGTGAGAAATCATGGCGGCAGATTACAGGTGACATCGCAGCCGCACAAAGGCAGCTTAATTCGACTATCATTTCCTATGGCTAAAGACACGGAACAAGCCAAAAAAATAGTGGAGGGATCCCATGAGTGAAGCCAAGTTACTGTTAGTTGAAGATGATGCTGCGCTGCGTGAAGCCTTACTTGATACCTTGATGTTAGCCCAATATGACTGCGTTGATGTGGGCTCTGCAGAAGAGGCCATTATTGTCATGAAAACCACGACGTTTGATATGGTTATCAGTGATGTGCAAATGGAAGGTATTGGCGGGCTAGGGCTATTAAACTATTTACAGCAAAACCATAGTAAAGTCCCCATTTTATTAATGACCGCTTTTGCCACCATTGACAGTGCGGTTAGCGCCATAAAACTTGGTGCGGCGGATTATCTGGCTAAACCTTTTGCGCCTGAAGTGTTGTTAAATCAGGTATCTCGCTACTTACCCCTTAAACAAAATTTAGGTCAACCTGTGGTCGCCGATGACAAAAGCTTGGCGCTACTGAATATTGCCCAGCGGGTGGCAAGCTCTGATGCCTCAGTGATGATCATGGGGCCAAGTGGATCGGGCAAAGAAGTGCTAGCACGTTATATTCATCAAAACAGCCCTCGAGCAGAAAAACCTTTTATCGCCATTAATTGCGCAGCAATACCTGAAAATATGCTTGAAGCCACCTTATTTGGCTATGAAAAAGGCGCTTTTACAGGCGCTTATCAGGCATGCCCTGGAAAATTTGAACAGGCTCAAGGCGGCACCATATTGCTTGATGAAATTTCTGAAATGGAGCTAGGGCTGCAAGCCAAATTGTTGCGAGTACTGCAAGAGCGTGAAGTTGAGCGTTTAGGTGGCCGTAAAACCATAGCTCTTGATGTGAGGGTACTTGCCACTTCAAACCGTGATTTAAAGTCCATGGCAACATCGGGCGCATTTCGAGAAGATTTATATTACCGCATTAATGTATTTCCACTAACCTGGCCGGCATTAAACCAACGACCGGCTGATATTTTACCCTTAGCAAGGCACTTGCTGGTTAAGCATGCTAAGGCATTTAATGTCTCACCAGTGCCTGAGTTAGATGAGATAGCTTGTCGTCGTTTATTGGCTTATCGCTGGCCAGGTAATGTCCGTGAGCTGGATAATGTTATTCAGCGCACCTTGATACTGAATAATGGCGAGGAGATAACTGGCGCGGATATTATTCTTGAAGCTGAAGATGTTACTTTGAGCCCCAATGAGCAACCCGTGGCAGCTGCTGAAACGGACGGGCTTGGGGGCGAACTGCAGGCTCAAGAGCATGTGATTATTTTGGAAACCTTAAATCTATGTAATGGTAGCCGTAAAGACGTAGCTGAGAAGCTGGGAATTAGCGCCAGAACATTGCGCTATAAAATGGCTAAAATGCGTGACTTGGGTATTCAAGTCCCTGCTTAAATATCGACGTTTAGTTCATCTTTATACTTAACTCTAAATTCTAAAATATTAGCTTAACCGCTTTGATGATACTAAAGCGGTTCTATTTTGTGTGTTTTTCACCCTTTCAAGTTGTTTTTAAGCTCTTTTCATGGGCTTAAGTGTATTTAAGCTATTGTTGGCATCCTACTTGCTAATTCTATTGTAACTGTTTTTAAGTCGTCAAATATCCGACGAATGGAGTTTACAATGCAGATTAGTTCAAATCCTTTTTTACAAGAAATGCAATCCTTAAAGGGTGAGATTTCGCCTAATCTTGGCTTACCTATTCAAGCGGATATGATTCAAAAAGTCGGTAATACTTCTGGTGCTGACTTTGGCCAATTGTTATCTCAAGCGGTCGGTGGCGTGGCTGATTTACAATCAAACTCAGCTAATTTAGCCACCCGATTAGAGATGGGCGATAGCACTGTGACCTTATCTGATACCGTGATTGCCCGTGAAAAAGCCGGGGTTGCATTTGAAGCAACGGTGCAAGTGAGAAACAAACTTGTAGAAGCGTATAAAGAAATTATGAGTATGCCTGTTTAGGCTTTTGTTAATAGTATTGTTGTTGATATTCTGGTATTGAAGTAGGTAAATATTGTGAGCACAGATCTAGTATTAGATTCAGATAAAGTCGATAGCACAGGGATTCAGCAGGAAAATAAACCTGGCTTGAAAAGCTCGTTTGGTAGTGCTGACTTTATGCGTCAAATCACTATGATATTGGCTTTAGCTGTATGTCTTGTGCTGGCAGTATTTATGATTATTTGGGCGCAAGAGCCTGAATATAGGCCGTTAGGGCAAATGGAAACTGCTGAAATGATCCAAGTATTGGACGTTTTAGATAAGAATAAAATTGCCTATAAAATCTCCGGCGATGTAGTCAGTATTCCTGAAAACAAATATCAAAATGTCAAACTGCTGCTGGGCCGTGCAGGCGTTGAAGCCAGTAGTCAACCAACCGATTATTTAAGCCAAGACAGCGGTTTTGGTGTTAGTCAGCGCATGGAGCAAGCCCGCCTTAAACAAAGCCAAGAAGTTAATTTAGCCAGAGTGATAGAAGAGCTAAAAAGTATTAGCCGCGCCAAAGTGATATTAGCTATTCCCAAAGAAAATGTGTTTGCCCGTAATAAATCTAAACCTAGCGCTACCGTAGTTGTGAGCGTTCGTCGTGGTAGCCTTGGCCAAGAAGAAATTGACTCTATCGTTGATATTGTCGCCTCAGCAGTACAAGGCTTAGAGCCAAGCCGGGTGACAGTGACCGATTCAAATGGCCGCCTGCTAAATTCAGGTAGCCAAGATGGCGCCTCCTCAAGAGCCCGCCGCGAGCTTGAATTAGTGCAGCATCAAGAAGCAGAATATCGTAACAAAATCGATTCGATATTAATGCCTATTCTAGGCCCTGAAAACTTCACTTCTCAAGTGGATGTCAACATGGACTTCACCGCGATTGAGCAAACCGCGAAACGATTTTCGCCTGATTTACCCGCTGTACGCAGTGAAATGACCATAGAGCGTAATTCAAGCGGTCAATCAATGGGTGGCATTCCAGGGGCATTAACCAATCAGCCTCCTATGGATTCAGATATTCCACAAGAAGCAGGCGCAGAGCAAACTACAGCGGTTAATGGCAATAGCCATCGAGAAGCAACCCGTAATTTTGAACTTGATACCACCATCAGCCATACCCGCCAGCAAGTGGGTGTGGTGCGCAGAGTCAGTGTGTCGGTGGCCATTGATTATAAACCGGGACCTGCTGATGAAAGTGGCATAGTGACCCGCATTCCGCGCACCGAACAAGAGCTAACCAATATTCGTCGCTTACTTGAAGGGGCGATGGGCTTTACCAGTCAACGTGGTGATAGCTTAGAAGTGGTCACAGTACCGTTTATGAACCAGCTTATTGAAGAGCTGCCCGCCGCTGAAATGTGGGAGCAGCCTTGGTTTTGGCGCGCGGTGAGATTGGTGTTAGGGGCGTTTTTAGTCTTAGTGCTGATTTTGTTTGTGATTCGCCCTATGTTAAATCGTTTGTTTAATAACGACGAAGTCGAGATGCCCGAAGAGCCGCGCTTAGGTCATGAATTGGCTGAGATTGAAGATCAGTATGCCGCCGATACCTTGGGTATGCTCAATAGCCAACAAGCAGATTATAGCTATGCCGATGATGGCTCGATTCAAATACCAAACCTGCATAAAGATGATGATATGATTAAGTCGATTAGGGCATTAGTGGCTAATGAACCTGAACTTTCTACCCAAGTAATTAAGAGTTGGTTACAAGAAGATGGCAAATAATACCCTGGCAGCACCCGTAGGCGAACAGGCTAGTCTTGAAGAGCTGAGTGGCATTGATAAAACTGCTATTTTGTTACTGAGCTTAAGTGAAGCAGATGCCGCCTCAATCTTAAAGCACTTAGAGCCAAAACAAGTGCAAAAAGTCGGTATGGCCATGGCCGCCATGCAAGACTTTGGTCAAGAGAAAGTCATTGGGGTGCATAAGCTGTTTTTGGAAGAGATTCAGAAGTTTTCTTCCATTGGTTTTAACAGTGAAGAGTTTGTCCGCAAAGCATTAACTGCGGCCCTAGGTGAAGACAAAGCCGGTAATTTGATTGAACAAATTATTATGGGCAGTGGCGCTAAAGGCTTAGATTCGCTTAAGTGGATGGATGCACGCCAAGTGGCGACCATTATTCAAAACGAGCATCCACAAATCCAAACTATTGTTTTATCTTATTTAGAACCTGATCAAGCGGCTGAAATCTTCAGTCAGTTCCCTGAAAATACCCGTTTAGATTTAATGATGCGCATTGCTAACTTAGAAGAAGTTCAACCAGCAGCTTTGCAAGAATTAAACGACATCATGGAAAAACAATTTGCCGGACAAGGCGGCGCACAAGCTGCGAAAATGGGCGGCTTGAAAGCGGCGGCCAATATCATGAACTTCCTTGATACGGGTGTTGAAGGCCAGATCATGGAAACCATGCGTGAATCTGATGAAGAAATGGCGCAGCAAATTCAAGATCTGATGTTTGTGTTTGAAAACTTAATTGATGTAGATGATCGCGGTATTCAAGCTTTGCTGCGTGAAGTTCAACAAGATGTGCTAATGAAAGCATTAAAAGGTGCTGATGATCAGTTATCTGACAAAATTATTGGTAATATGTCTAAGCGAGCAGGTGAGCTATTACGTGATGATCTTGAAGCCATGGGGCCGATAAGGATCAGTGAAGTGGAAACGGCTCAAAAAGAGATCCTTGCGATTGCGCGTCGATTAAGTGACAGCGGCGAAATTATGCTCGGTGGCGGCGGTGGTGATGAGTTCCTATAGTCCGATTTAAGCCGATTTTATAACGAGGTACAACCAGACCAATCATGACTAAAGCTAATAACAATAATAACCTAACAGAAGTTGATGAAGATTTTAGCCATTGGCAATTACCGGATGTTTCCCAACAAAAAACTGACACTGGCTCAAATTTATTTGGCCAACTAGGACGTCAAAATTCCCAGCCTGTTGCTGAAGACAAGCCCCTTTTACCGCCTACCATGGCTGAAATAGAGCAAATTCGAGTTGAAGCTGAACAAGAAGGTTTTGAGCAAGGCCAGCTTGATGGGCTAGCGAAAGGCACGGAGCAAGGTCGGCTTGAAGGTTTAGAGCAAGGTCACGCTGAAGGCTTTAGCCAAGGAGAACAACAAGGTTATGAAGTGGGTTTAGCCAAAGCTAATGAGATGCTTGAGCGTTTATCTGGCTTAGTTGAGCAATTTGAGCAACCCTTATTAGTGCTTGATGCTGAAATTGAAGCTGAGCTATTACAGCTATCCATTAATCTGACCAAATCCATCGTCGGTAATGAATTACAAACTCATCCTGAACATATTTTATCTGTACTGCGTCAAGGGGTAGATTCGTTACCGATTAAAAAACAACAAGTCACTCTGAGGTTTAGCCCAGATGATGCTGCACTTGTTAATCAATTATACAGTGAAGCGCAATTAGCTAAGAATCGTTGGGAAATTGAAGCTGATCCATCTCTTAAAAACGGTGACTGCATCATTCACAGCGAGCGCTCCAGTGTCGACTTACGAGTTGAAGCGCGTATGAGTCAAGCTCTTAGTGGCTTGCAGCAACAGGTCGCAGCGATTCAGGCCAATGTGCAAACGATTAAGTCAGATTCAAGTCACTACACCACTAGCATTGCCGAGGATGCTAGCGAATGTAGCCTTAAGGTGGTGGGAGCAAAGCGGGATCAACTCACTGATGACAATGTTTCTTCTGTCGTACATGAAGAGGGTTTACACCTTGTTGATGAGGTAGATGATGCTAAATCGCCAACATCAGTTACTAAATAAATTTAAACTTCATAGTAATAAAGTCACCCCCATTCGGCCTGTGGCCAGTGGTCAGCTGGTTAGGGTTGTTGGCTTAACCCTCGAAGCTACCGGCTGTAGAGCCCCTGTCGGCAGTTTATGCTCTATCGAAACCATGGCCGGTGAGCTAGTGGCTGAAGTCGTTGGATTTGATGATGAATTACTTTATCTCATGCCCGTAGATGAATTAAGAGGGGTGTTACCGGGAGCAAGAGTGCAGCCTTTAGGTGAGCAGTCAGGGTTAAATGTCGGCTTAAGTTTACTTGGTAGAGTTTTAGACGGTAGTGGTTTACCCCTTGATGGCCTTGGACCATTAAATACTGAGCAACATGCCTCGCGCCATGCGCCGCCCATTAACCCTTTATCGCGCCGCGCGATTACCGAACCATTAGATGTGGGGGTTAGAGCCATTAATGCCATGTTGACCGTAGGTAAAGGCCAGCGGATGGGCCTGTTTGCCGGCTCTGGTGTGGGTAAAAGTGTGCTGTTAGGCATGATGACTCGCGGCACCACTGCTGACATTATTGTGGTGGGGCTGGTGGGTGAACGTGGCCGTGAAGTAAAAGAGTTTATTGAAGAGATTTTAGGCCCAGAAGGCCGAGCCAGATCTGTGGTGGTCGCAGCACCTGCTGATACTTCACCATTGATGCGATTACGCGCCTGTGAAACCTCAACACGTATTGCGGAGTATTTTAGAGACCTTGGCTATAACGTATTGTTATTGATGGACAGTTTAACCCGTTACGCCCAAGCCCAGCGTGAAGTAGCCTTGGCAGTGGGTGAGCCTCCGGCGACCAAAGGTTATCCGCCATCGGTGTTTGCTAAATTACCCCGCTTGGTCGAACGGGCAGGTAATGGCGGCCCAGGTCAAGGTTCGATTACCGCATTTTATACCGTGCTTACCGAAGGTGATGATCAACAAGATCCCATTGCCGATGCGTCACGGGCGATTTTAGATGGTCATATTGTGTTATCAAGAACGCTGGCAGATTCTGGCCATTACCCCGCAATTGATATTGAGCAGTCCATTAGCCGCGTCGCACCTATGGTGATTAGCACTGAGCATTTAGAGTCCATGCGTCTGGTTAAACAGATGTATTCACTTTATCAGCAAAACAGAGACTTAATTTCAATTGGGGCTTATTCCCAAGGCAGCGATCCACGCATTGATAACGCTATTCGGTTACAACCAGCGATGAATGCATTTTTACGCCAAGGATTTAAAGATGTTATTTCCTTTGATAACAGTCAAACCATGGTTGGGCAGATTGCTGCTCAGTGTAAATAATGCGCCGGGCTGATCCATTAATCACAGTGCTTAAACTCAATAAAGAAGCAGAAGAACAGGCGGCTTTACAGCTTAAATCTGCACAATTAGAACTACAAAAATGTGAGGGGCAATTAGAGGCGTTAAATAATTATCGTCTCGAGTACATGAAGCAAATGAATGAAAATCAAGGCAAAACGCTAAGTGCCAGTGAATATCATTCTTTTCATGAGTTTATTAAGCAAATTGACCAAGCACTAGTGCAGCAAGTTAATACCGTTAAAGAAGCACAAAATCAGACCCAACATCGACAAGTTAATTGGCAGCAAAAGCAACAAAAGCGTAAAGCGGTTGAATTGTTGTTAGCTAAAAATGATCAAAAAGCTCAGCAAATAGCCAATAAACAAGAGCAAAAAGCCTCAGATGAATTTGCGATGCAGCAGTTTATTCGTAAAACCCCGCGTTAAATTCCCTTATCCGTTTTTAGCCTAATTAATTTTTATTCTGGCACTCTTATTGCTTGGTTCGTTATTAATAATAAAAGCGTCAGCAATGTGACTTTCATAATTTTATAGCACCAATAGGTTTTCGGTGTTATTAACTCGGAGTTTGTTATGCAGCAAGTGAGTAATATTTTACTTGGAAATAGCAATAAAATGGCGAATTCCCCAACGGGAGAGACGCCGCAAGGTACTGATAGCTCATCTTTTTTGTCGGCGCTTAATCAAGTTTCTCAAACTGATGAGATGCAGGGTAACACTGAGCAAGCTTCTGAAAATAACACAGATATCAATCTGGTGGATGACAATGCCTCACAAGAGCATATTGCTGCAGAAACCGATATTGCTTTAATCTTTGCTCAAATTGACTTAGCAGAAAATTTTGAAACCAATAGCCAACCAACAGGTGGCAACATATTGCCGCTGGCTATTGAGGCCGATTCAACTACAGAATTTTTAAGTGACTATTCAGCTGAGCAACTACAAAATTTATCTGAATTTAGTGCAATGTCTGCAGCTGAGTTGTCAGCATTATCAGTCAAGGAGTTAAATCAGCTGATCACTGACTTTAACCAGCAAACTCCCATCCAAGGTGGAGCCTTACTCCCTTTGATTGAGTTAGCAACAACCAGCGCCATAGATAATGCTGAAAAACCAGCCCTTGCACTTAGCAGTGGCTTTAGTTCAATTCATAAAAACATAATGGATAACAATAGCGCTGCTGTTGATGTAAACAAAAACCTAGTTGATGTAAACAAAGGCTTAGTTGATGCAAACAAAACTTTAGGCGCTCCTGACAGTATTGAAGGCAAAATAACCTCAAAGGAATCTGGGGTTAACCTGAGTAAAGCTGAGTTCTCGGTATCCATGGATAAGTCTGCTATTCCTTCCTCTGCCAATAGTCCTAGTAGTAATGCCCTAGCAAATAATGCCATTGCCCTTAGCGCTGGTGAGTTTACTCTTGATGCAGAATCTGTGGATCTCAAGGCGATACAAAATCAAAGTAGCTTAACGTCAGTGCATAAAAGTGATGTGCCGCAATTTCAATTATCGTTACGCCAAGGATCTGAGTCGGTAGGGCAAATGCAGGAGATGATCCAAAAGTTCGCCCCTGTGATGAAGCAACAACTCATGACGATGGTAGGACAGGGCATTCAACATGCGGAAATTCGATTAGATCCGGCAGAGCTTGGCCATATGGTGGTCAGAGTTCAAGTTAATGGCGATCAAACCCAAGTGCAATTTCAAGTGGCGCAGACACAAACCCGAGACCTATTGGAGCAAGCTATTCCGCGGCTACGGGAAATGCTAGCAGAAGAAGGGCTGCAATTGGCTGACAGTCATGTTTCTCAAGACGGCGAACAGCAGAAAAACGCTGATTATGATGAGTCGAGTGCTAGTAATGACAGGCTTTTGGATGAAATTTCAGCACAAGAACTTGAGATAGTCACAAAACATGCCATGAGTGGCAGTTCAGCTATAGATTATTACGCTTAAGTCGGTAACCTATGGGTTAATGATCGCAAAATCAAAAACTAAGCTGAAACTTAGTTAACACAATAATAACAACAGCGTGATGGAATCATTTATGCCAGAAGAAGCTTCTTTAGAATTAACCACCCAGAACCCACCAAAAAGTATCAATAAAATGATTATTTTTTTGGTGGTTGGCATGTTGCTGCTGGCAGGCATTGCTGTGACAGTGCTGTTTTTTATTGGCGACAATGCGAAAGCGACTGCAAACTCACCTGCAACTGACATAAGTACTGCAACTGTAGTAACTGATGCTGCTACTGGTAAGGCAAATTATGTGGGTATGCCAAGACCATTTTTATTCAATCTAGCGGGTGCTAATCGTTCACGTTTAGTTGAAATAAAAGTGCAGTTAATGGTGCGAGGCGATGACGGCGTTACTGCAAAAATGCACATTCCTTTAATTGAACATGCGCTTTTAAACACATTTAGCGCAGCAGATGTACAAAAGCTAAGTACCCAAGCGGGTAAAGATGAATTACGCCAATTAGCCCTATTAAATGTTCAAAATACATTGCAACCCATAACCGGCCAAAAAGTCGTTGAAAGAGTACTTTTTACTGGTTTTGTAATGCAATAACGCCATGAAAAATCCAAGGTGATGATGTGAGTGATTTATTAAGCCAAGACGAAATTGATGCGCTACTCCATGGCGTCGACGATGTTGATGAAGATGATATTTATGATACTGATGAAACCAGAGCATATGATTTCTCCTCTCAAGATCGCATTGTTCGTGGGCGAATGCCAACCCTTGAAATTGTAAATGAACGTTTTGCTCGTCACTTACGCATCAGCATGTTTAACATGATGCGCCGTGCTGCTGAAGTGTCTATTAACGGCGTGCAAATGCTTAAGTTTGGTGAGTACGTTCATACCCTATTCGTACCAACCAGCCTGAATATGGTGCGCTTTAGTCCGTTAAAAGGCACGGCGCTTATCACCATGGAAGCAAGGTTAGTCTTCATTTTGGTGGATAACTTTTTTGGTGGTGATGGCCGCTTTCATGCAAAAATTGAAGGGCGTGAGTTTACTCCCACAGAGCGTCGTATCGTCCAGCTGCTATTGAAAATCATTTTTGAAGATTATAAAGATGCCTGGGCACCAGTAATGGATGTTGAGTTTGAGTATTTAGACTCAGAGGTCAACCCTGCCATGGCCAATATTGTTAGCCCAACAGAAGTGGTGGTCATTAACTCTTTTCATATTGAAGTGGATGGCGGCGGCGGTGATTTTCATATCACCATGCCATATTCGATGATCGAGCCTATTCGTGAGCTGCTTGATGCCGGTGTTCAAAGTGATAAACAAGATACTGATATGCGTTGGGGACAAGCATTGCGTGATGAGATCATGGATGTGCAAGTAGGGATTGATGCCAACATCATTGAGCATGAAGTGACATTAAGAGATGTGATGGGCTTTAAAGCTGGGGATATTATTCCTATTGAGCTGCCTCAGCATGTGATGATGCGAGTTGAGGACTTACCGACTTACCGCTGTAAGCTAGGTCAATCCCGCGAAAATCTGGCATTAAAAATTAGCGAAGTTATTCCAAGGCCTGAAACGGCGAAATCAGAATTACAGCTAATTACTCGTAAAGGCAAAGCCCGCGATCTTACTGTGCTATAGACAGGCTTATTTCAAAAAAAGTTTTATTTTAACAATCTTTTTTAAAAAGTTTTTTTAAACAAGATGCTGAAATTAATAA
>NZ_MCTY01000182.1:0-22982 GCF_002873635.1 Shewanella sp. 10N.286.52.B9 | reverse complement strand
CCGGCTTATCGGCCAGCTCACCTCATAAATTAAAAGCCCGTTTATCGAAAGATAAGCGGGCTTTTTGCTATCTAATTTCCCATTGCTGCTATTTCTATTTTCTAATAACTATTTTGATGAACTCAGCACTTAGTAAATGTTATTGTATTCAATCACATTGATTTAATAGAAAGTGTATAAAGTTTATGAGTGGGAATGGAAACAATTGGGGCAACTCAAATGATGCCATTATTAATGAGATTAGAAAGCGCGTACTGCAACGTGATTTTGAAGAGTTCGGCATTAAAAGGCGTAATATTCCCGCGCTCGGGATTGATTATCTCGACATCTTGGATGATGTACCAAGCTTGATAGGCAAGAAGTTGAGCGAATAACCACAGAGGTTATTTCACTGATGTGGTCAAGTAAATCTGTACACACTTAGGGGGATTTTCTTATGCCGCCATTTCAGCTGCCGTTGGGCCCATATAATTTATTGTAACTATGCCCGCGTTTTGTATTGTAATGTTTCAATATGTAGTTCAACACATCATGCTTTGCTTCATCAAAATGTTGATATCCGTTCTTTGGCATCCATTCCGTTTTATAGCTTCTAAAAAACGCTCCATTACGGCATTATCCCAGCAATTCCCTCGACGGCTCATGCTCTGATTAATTTGATATTTCCAGAGCATTTGTCGATATTGAAGACTGCTGTAGTGACAACCTTGGTCTGAATGAAATAATAGACCTTTAGGCCGTCCACGACTTTCAAAAGCCATTCTCAAAGCAGCGCAGGTCAAATCTGTATTCGGACTATCAGCACAAGCCCAGTCAACCACTTTCCTCGCATATAAATCCATGACTACCGCTAAATATAACCATTTTGTTCCAGACCAAAGTAGAGTAAGAGGCAGAGCGTAGTCGAACTATTTCTCTGCTTCTCCTCTCCGAACCGTACGTGCACCTTTCAGCGCATACGGCTCTCCGTTTAATTGTGGCTAACAGCCATGGCAACATCGCTATCGCGAGACGTGACAGTATTTCTAATTTCATCTCTGAGGTAGGGGTTTGCTTCTGGTGATCGCCATCTAAAGGGTAATTTAGGGCTACTCACTAATCTAAATAGTGACGCGCCACATAAATTTCCACGATTGCTTTTACCAAATAACACCCATGTCGTTGCCTGATTTGGTGTCGGACGTTTGATCCATTTCATCATTAACGATTTAATCGAACAACGATATTTCCTAGCCAACCACTTAGCGAGTTTCCAGAAAATAATACGATCAATTTTGCTGTAAACTTTCGCGGTGTAATCAGTATGTCGATAAAATTGTGCCCAACCCTTAAGTTTGCGATTGAGTTGTTCCACTTTGTCTATCTTGCTACAGCTATGATCCCCTGATAAAGCCTGACTCAATGAATGAGAAAATGCTTTGGCTTTACCGTTTGGAATACCAGACACCACTCGCATATTTCCCTTAGGCCCACGCTTTCGAATGATCCTATGTCCGAGAAATATAAAACCGTCATTCACATGTGTAATATGCGTTTTATCCATATTTAACGTGAGTTGCAGCTTACCTTCTAAGAAGTGTCGACATTGGTCCCGAATTGCCTCTGCTTGTTGTTTATTGCCTTTGACAATCACTAGAAAGTCATCAGCATAACGGCAATAAGCAACGGCAGGTTTCCATTGTCTGTTTTCCTCAACCGCAGGTTTTCGCTTGATTTTGATACTGTGATTCCAGTACCAGCGGTCTTTACGGGCTTTCTTGCTCAAGTAACATTTATCCAAATATTGATCGAACTCATTAAGCATTATGTTTGACAATAACGGAGAAGTTACACCACCTTGTGGTACGCCTTCGCTTGTTGCACAAAATAGGTTACGTTCAATGTGTCCAGCTTTAATGAAGCGCCAAAGCAAATCATTAAATCGACGGCAGTTGATCCGTTTACGAACACATTTCATCAATAATCGATGGTGAACTGTATCAAAATAGCTTGATAAGTCTCCTTCAATTATCCAGCGACCTCTAGGCTCATTGGATTCGGTCATTTGTAGTTTAACCGTGCGAATGGCGTGATGGACACTGCGCTCTGGTCTAAAGCCATAGGACAACGAATGAAAATCATTTTCCCATATCGGCTCCATTGCCATGAGCATGGCACGTTGAACTATTCTGTCCCTAAGCGTTGGTATACCTAAAGGACGTAGCTTTCCATTGGCCTTGGGGATATAGATCCGTCTAGCAGGCATCGGTTGATAGTTACCTGACAGCAGATTATTTCTGATCTCATCAAGATAACCAGCCAAATTAGCCTGTATATGAATCTTTGTTAGTCCATCAACACCAGGCGTTTTAGCACCTTTTGAAGAAAGCGTTACTTCAGCCGCTTGGCGAAGCCAATGCGGGTGACTGATAAGGCGCAGCAGTCGATTAACGCGGTGCGCTTTATCGGTTGCTGTCCATGTTGCTAATTTGCGTTGCATTTCGCTGATTATCAAAGGTCTTCACCTCATTAAGGTCAGGTAATTTGCTCACGCAAATCAATTAAACTGTGTCCCTTCGCCATGTAATGGGCTTTCCCCATCTCAGACTACTACGAACACTCCGCCAGTTTGTTTGTCATCAGGGTCATGCTCCCTTAGCATTCAAAACAAACCTTCCCCGGTTTACCTACCTGAACTCGAACATATTGGGGTGGATGCCGATCGCAGTCTTTGACCTTATCGTGCTGTAAGGTGATGATGCTTAAACGCAGAATTGTGATTTAGCGTTTATCCATTAATAAGTACATATTTATTACTCATTAATTCGGCAATAGCGCCCATACATTTAGCACTATTACTGCACCATATTACCTGTTAATTCGTGTAGGCAATGGCGACGTTTCAGCCCATAGATGCGGGTTAATCGGTTCATGTTCTTCATCCGTCCAATACTTAGTCTAGAGGAGCATCTTGGCTTAACGAATTCGCCTCACTCCCCGTTGTCAGCGAGTTACATCACCTTATCAGCATACGATAAGTCACTGCCGCTCAGACTCAACTATCTGCACAACCAGATAGTGCCATAAACAATGTAGCTCCTGCCGTAGTGTTCATGTATTTCAGATAGACTCGTGGTTCCTTAAAGCATTCCATGCTAGTGCTGAACTCCGGGCACACTATAGGTGACATCGCCACACCAAACCTGGTTTTTAGCTTTAACATTAAACTGCCTTTTGAGCAGGTTAGGGGCAAATTTAGATTCATCTTTCGCTATTTTGTATCGATGTTTTCTGAGCTGAGCACTCACCAATCCAGCATGTTTCATCAAACCTGCCGCTTTATAGCGACCGATATTTTCGCCTTGCTGATTTAATTGACCTGCAATGGTTCTAGCCCCCGCAGACCCTCGACTATCACTGTGTATCACAACAGCTTGCTGGCATAATCGCTGATAATCTGGATTAACAATGCCGCGATGTTTCAGGTGATAGTGATAGCTACTTCGTGGCACTTCAAACAACTGACATAGTTGTTTAACAATGCTTTGCTCTCTTGATAATGACTCAATTAACGCTATCGTTTGATGTTGTCTTGCATTAAGAGAGCGGTAGCCTTTTTTAGGATATCTTTCTCCCATTCAATCTTCTTTATTTGAGCCTCAAGCTCTTGAATTCTCTTTTGTTCGGGCGTCAGCGCTTTTGCTGATGGCGTAATACCACTAAATTCTTCTTTGAGTTGCGCAACCCACCGCCTAATAGCCGTTGGGCCTACGCCTGTTGCTTCACAAGCTTCTCGAACGCTATAGCCTTGTTTAATCACAAGGTTAGCCGCATCAATTTTGAATTCTGTTGAGTAAGTAGGTTGAGTTGTCATCATTTTTACACCAAGTTATCTTAAGGGGAGTTTACCCCATATCGGTGTACAGATTCATTAAGCCACAATACCCCAAAGTACGAAGACTAACATTAACACCTTCATTATGGGTTGATTAACGCTGCTAGGCTGTGAATGCAGCAATAAACTATGTCTTTACATGGAAGCAACTGGAATGGATTCAATATGACATCAAATCGACATCAATTAATTGAGTTAATTGAGCAAGGTGCAATTGAGAAAGATAAAATAAACGATGCGCTTATCATTAGCCAAGTTCAGCCGCGCAGTAATGATTGGCTCAATTTTTTTATCCAGTCACTGGCTTGGTTAGGTGGATTAGCCATTACTTTCTCGGTGCTATTTTTTGTTGCTTTTAATTGGGACGAAATGGGCAAGTTTGCTAAGTTTGCGCTGGTGGAATTATTAGTGATACTGGCCGTTGCTGCCTATTACAAGTTGAATGCACTTACTCACCAAGCATCAATATCCTCAGACAATTCAATCATAAAAAGCTCAGTAACATCGAAATTTTCCAAGGTGTCAGAGTCGGTTACTAAAGTACCGTTATTTATGGCAGCGATATTCTTTGGGGTGCTATTAGCCTTATTCGGGCAAACCTATCAAACCGGCGCCGATCCTTGGCAACTCTTTTTTAATTGGGCTGTGCTCATTCTCCCATGGGTGATTATCGGCAGATTAAGTGCACTGTGGATGTTATGGATTGGGCTAATCAACTTATCCATCTTGCTGTATTACATGAATTTTAGCGGTACTTTAGGCTTTTTTATCAATCAAGAACTTAATTCGCTTTGGGTAATATTCTTCTTTAATACGCTGGTGTTGGCTTGCTGGGAATTACTGAGTCAGCGGTATACATGGTTAAGTGCTCGCTGGGCGCCACGCTTATTAGCTATCGCCAGCGGAACCTGTATTTCCTGGTTAATGGTTGGCAGTATTTTAGGTTTCAGTGACGAGAGCTATCTTAGTTCAGGTTTCAGTGAAATTGGTATTCTCCCCGTGATGATATGGCCTATGTGGTTAATAGCGATGTACTTGGGCTATCGTAAATACCAGCAAGATTTGTTTATGCTGGCAGGCATATTGGTGTCGGTGAATATTGTAGTGATTTGTTTTGTTCTCTCCCATTGGTTAGAAGCAATCGGGGAAATTGGCTTTTTATTGATATCAAATATGATGATTGCCATGGCGGCGGGCTCAGCGATTTGGCTGCGTAAAATCAATAAGGAGTGGCAGTCATGAATGACTCAATGAAAACGGCACCAGTAAATAGTCAATCATCACTATGGCAATCCTTTTTGCAACATGGGCTGGTTGTTGGTGAACAACCCGCAAAACCTGAGCTAAAATCCCCTTGGTTTGTGAAGTTATTATTGGCAATTTCAGGCTGGTTTGCAGCGCTGTTCTTTTTAGGTTTCTTAGCCATTGGTATGGAGTTTATATTTGATAATGAGATAGGCGCTTTCATTGTCGGTACGATACTCACTATAGTGGCGTATGTGCTATTTAAGAGTAATAAAAATGAATTTGTAGAACACCTATCGTTAGCTATTAGTTTTAGTGGGCAGATACTCATCGTCTATGGTTTTACTCTATATTTTGACGATAACACCAGCTGGTTACTCACTACGCTACTGCAATTTAGTTTGATGGCCATTATGCCCAATGATATCCATCGCTTTTGTTCAGCCTTGTTTGGTGCTTGTTGTTTCATCGTCACTTTAGCGCTTTTTCAGCTGCCATTTATTGGGGGGAGTTTTGTTCTATTCGCTGCTTGTTGGCTATGGTTGCATGAATTTGACCGTACCAGCCAACAAACTCACATTAATAAACTAACCCATTTTTTTGCCGCCTTTTTAGATAATAAACGACCTATAGCTTATGGCTTTTTATTAGCTCAATTACTGCAAACATGTTTAATGTCATTCCAATATGGCTGGTATGAGTTAGTTGATTTTGGTTTAGCAAATGAATTACTCACTTCCCCCTGGATGGGTAATGTTCTCATGGCTTTAGTATCGTTATATGTAGTGTGGCAGTTGCTTAAACGACACCCAGAGTTACCCACTAAAGTTCGTTCTATTGTCCTTGCAACAAGTCTACTTATCTCTGCTTTGTCATTCGAGGCTCATGGCATCAATGTCGCTATATTACTGCTGGTACTTGGGTTCTCAGCCAGTAATCGGCTACTCATTGGCCTAGGCATTATTTCATTACTGGCGTTCATGTCGGCTTATTATTATTTCCTGCATTACAGCTTATTAGAAAAGTCCTTCACATTAATGTTCATGGGGGTGTTTTTACTGGCAATACGTTGGATTATGCTCAAGTTAACAGCAAAGCATCAGGAGCTGACAAATGACTAATATTGCTAATAAAGCATCAGGTATAAAAAGTCTTAACACCATCATTTTGGTCGGCACTCTGGTGTTGATGCTGGGGTTAATTAATTGGCAAATATATCAAAAAGAGCAACAAATAAAACAGGGTGATCTGGTCTACCTTGAGCTTGCTCCAGTCGATCCTCGCTCGCTAATGCAGGGTGATTACATGGCGCTGCGATTTAAAATGAGTAACGATATCCGCAGTGCGCTAAAGCTGGTTCAAGAAGAATTGATTCAAGGAGAACTGGTTCAAACAGAGCAAAACCTTACAGAAGCTGAAACTAACCAACAATGGCGAACACTACCCAATAGTGACGGATACGTGGTGGTGAGTGTTGATTCACGCAATATAGCCTCTTATAAAGCCTTATATGATGGGCAGGAGCTAGCAGCAGATGAAATGCGCTTACAGTATCGAGTCAGAGACGGCAGGATCAAATTCGCCACCAATGCTTTTTTCTTTCAAGAAGGTCACGCCAGTGTCTATGAAGCTGCAAAGTACGGTGAGTTCAGAGTCAATCAACAGGGTGAAGTGCTATTAACCAATATGTTTGATGCTGAACTGAATGCGTTGAGATACGAGTTCATATCTGATAAGAAAAATTTATAAGAGAGTGAACCATAGTTAACTACTTCAAATTGGTTAGTCGATACTAAGTAACATATTTCTATTTTTATGATGTCTTCTAATCGATAGATTAGTGGACTTTTTTTTGAAAAATTCGATAAAAAAACTAATTATGCTTAAATATTTGGATTGTCATGCTAAATGACAGCATTGCCAGTGAATGTAAGTAAACGTCACTGTATTACTCAAAATAGGTAGTGATTGATTGTCTTGAAAATGCATTACTTGTTTGTACTATGAAATACAGATGTTTATTCAAGTACGTCAATATAGATCTAATTTCATTGGAGAAAATTGTAAACCCTTTAGTACATAACCTGTGTATATGCTGTGATTTTTGTGTGTAAAATGTTACCAATTGTGTAACTCCAATGTTATCATTGCGCTTCAATTATGAATTTTAGAAATAAATAGCAATTTGGACGCTATTTACGTCATTAATGTCCTAACTAGATTAGGGTGTGGAGTGGTAAATGCTTAAAGGGATTTTTGTACTGTTTTTCTTGCTTTTCAGTGGAGTAAGTTTTGGGCAAGTACAGGCAGATATTCGGTCATCAGGTATTTTGTTAGACCAAAATACCCAAAATTATATACTTTGGGTGGATGATTGCTCTGGCGTAGCTTCAGTTGAAACGCAGATTTCCGGAAGTCTTCAGCAGATAACCCCTTCTTCGGATAGCCAGTCAAATAATAGCTGCCAGTATCAATTTACAGCAGATGAAAATCAGTATTTATCACCAAGTGTTAATGTTAATTTTAAAGATGGCACCACTCAACTTTTCACTGAAACTTTTCAAAAAGAACTTGTTGCTCCATCAATTGCCTTATCCTCTGTATCAGTTAGTGAAGATGGAGATGAGCAAATACTTACGATTTCCTTTATCGCAAATGATAATATTGATCTAACTTACCTTGGAGTTGATGTTACGGCGTTTAAAGCTTCAGATCTTCGAAGTGTTGGCGGTATCGTTGAGCAGGTTAAATCATTAGCCTTTGCTTCAACTAGTGGTTATCACAGGGTATATCCCATATCAGATGAGCAGGTTGAATTTTTTATAAACATACCTGTCATTGGTGAATTGACTCAAGCAGAGATAGCAAATAATGCTCTTGTCCTCATTGATGCATATGCGATTGATGCATCAGGTAATAAAAGTGTTGTTTCTTCAATCGAAACCACTGGAGGTAATATTGAAGAGAAAGCACTATCTTGGCGAGTATTTCCAGAAGAAGTTATCATTACTGACGTTTTACAGTCTGTGACCATAACACCAAGTATTCAGTTTGAATTTCGTGGTGAGACAGTTGTGCAGGGCGCAGGGCGTGGCGTTTCATACATTTCTGATAAACCGAGCGAAATTTATGTTAATTCTTCTGGTGTGGTATATCTAGATACGAATGTTGAAAATACTTCTGGCAATATTAAATTATCTTATCCAGGTCTTCCTGAAATTACAGTACCAATCCGAGTCGACTTATCGAAAAAGTTAGCTAGATTGGCCTTCAAAGGTTTTGATGAGCAAGATTTCGTGGTGCCTTCACTCAATAAAAATTATCAATTACCTCAAATTGAAGCTGTTTTTGATGATAACTCTCGAGTGCCAATAGCAGATCAATATCCAATTTTATTGCAACTGCCTCAGGAAGCTGAAGGGATTTTGAGTCTATCGGGGGCATCAGTCAAAGCGCAAAAGACTGTTGTTGCTAATGCCCCGATATCGTTAAAAGTTGGAGTCGAAGGTAATTCAAGCATTGTAGGTGCTATTAATATTGTGGCAAAAGATGCTTTACCAAAGGCTGAACTAGCTGTTTCCTCTAAAGTTGAAGTTGGCCAAGACATCAGTGTTAGTGTTACAGCTGAAGATGACGTCGCTATTCATAAGGTAGATATATTACTCAATGGTTCAATTATTAGCAGTATATTGAAAGCCCCATATCAACTACAACTTCCAATAACACAAGACATGTACGGCCAATCTTTAAAATTTGAGGCATTTGCCATTGACTCTGCTGGACAGTATTCTGAAGCATCAATTAAAACCGTCGTAGTGGCAGATAAAGTCGAGCTTGATATTTCAGAACTGAAATTTGAGCACCCTTTAGATAATCAGGTTGTCGTTGCATCTTCTCCCACTAAATTTCAAATAGCACGTGAAGTTGGCCCTTTAAAAATAGCTCATAATATTTCATTACCTAAACTATCTAAAATTGAATTTATTCTTGATGGAGACGTGGCTGCAGAAGTATTAAGACCAGGCTTTGAAGTTAGAGATGTCGAAACACAATCGGGAACTGAAAGCTATCTCTATGAAGTATGGAGTGTAGAACTTCAATCTCCAGAATCATCGCTAAAAGAAACGTCACGTTCATTATTTGCAAAGGTTTATAGCCAAGGGAAGGTTGCGGAAACGGAAAGCCGTTTAATTAGGCTTGTGCAGAATAAACCAACAGAATTGCTAATTACGCACCCACATCAAGCTCAAACAGTCATTGCTGGTCAAGCGATGAGATTGATATTCACAGTGACTGACGACACACTACTACACGGAACTCAAATCGAAGCAAAAATTAATGGGGAAAGCGTATTCAACAACCGCATTATTGATAGAGATGAGCAGTATAAATATACCCTTAACACTCCGTTTATTCTGGTTGATGAAGTAATAAATATTGAGGGGGATTTATTAGGGGAAACCTTAGATTTAGTCGTAACAGCATCTGACTATCACGGCGCTATTACAACGTCTGAAATAATTCAATTGAGTGTCAAAAGCGACCAGCCGCCAACCATTGCTATGACTACACCGCTTGAGGGAGCCAATTGGGTAGCAGGTTTACCTGTTGAGTTAATGGCGTCAGCAAGTGATGATGTTTCTGTAAAGCAAGTCGATTTTTATGTTAATGATATTAAAATTGGTACAGATGTCACGCCTCCTTACAATGTGGTCTACCAGACCCCAACATTGGAGCAAGGGGTTCAATCTGTTGCGGTTAGAGCAGAAGCATTAGACTCTGGAGGCAATTATGGAACAAGCCAAACGGTACATGTCACTTTAGGGTTTGATGAACAGTTACCTGTTATGCACATTGTTGCACCCACTGTTACTGGAGTTGTCGGTGATACGGCAGTTGCTTCTGTAGTTGAAGGTACTGATGAGCTTATAAAAATTAGCGGTTACGATAATGTTGGAGTCACAGGTTTTACGTTATCAGGTATACGCAAAACAGGCTCGCAATACCTCTTAACTGGCCAGGATTCAGATATTGTTACAGATAGTGATATCAGTATTCAAAACATCCCTGGAGGAGCAAATGCATTTTCTATTGTTGCTTATACCCGCTTCCCAAATTATCAAGGTTTGAATGGAGCCGAAGCTGACTATTATCAAATCAGTGCATCAGTTAAAGATGCTAGAGGAAATGAATCTAAATCATCGCTTAAAATTGCAATAACTGAAGATCAGAAAGCAAAAATATCAGATGTAAAATTGAATAAGAAAAAATTTACTGCTCATGACAAAATAAATGTTTCTGTTATCGCTCAAGATGATGTCGCTGTAGAAAAAATAAGAATAGCGTTACATGATGCTAATGGTGAATCTTTATTTACAAGAGAAATTGATGACTCATCAGGTTTAACTATTGCTGCCAATACTGGAGCAAAATTTGAAATTGAGCTTCAATCTCTCACAATTGCGAACCAAGAACAGAATTTACTTTTGATAGCAGAAGCTTTCGATAAATCAGAACTTAGTTCTGAAGCTTTTGAACTTCCTATTCAGATAGTTGCAGATAATGATGGCCCAATTGTAGGCATTGAAAAGCCTCTTATTGGTAGCCAGTTGCTCAACGATGTTAATCAAGAAGCTATTTGGGCAGTTAAAGATGCATCTTTAATTAAATCAGCTTCGTTAAATATAAATGGGAAATTAATTGATTCGGTAACAGATATTGAGCAAGGCTTTTCTAGAACAAAAACTTTCCAATTATCAGATGAGAAAAATGCTGTTTTTGAAATTACTGCTGAAGATGTATTCGGAAATCAAACAAAAAACGGTTGGAGTTATAGTGTTAATGACACTAGTGCTCCAATTGTAGATATACTAGCACCTGTAAGTGGAGATAGACTTTATGAAGGGGAACAGTTTTTAGCAAGTGCAAAAATAGATGATGACGGTTATATCTCCGAAGTAGTATTTGCAATATTAGTAGACGATATTATTACTGATTCACAAGTTTTGACTGCTAATTCAAATGAGCAAACTTTCGAGTTTTCTACTTCTTTACGCTTTCCAAATGCAGCAGGAACTTCAAAAGTTGAGTTACAGGTAAGCGCAACTGACAACCATAATCAGCACGGCGTTAGTCGCATCGAACTTGTGGCTCTTGATGATGTTAATCCACCTCTGGTCAACATGCTTTTACCTGAAGAGGAGAAAGTATTATTACCTGGAGAAGGTTTTAAAGTTGAGGGGAACGCATTAGATGATATTTATATCAATAAAGTATATGCGGTCCTTATTGATGATAATGATGAAGAAATTGAGTTGGAATGGCAAAGTTTAGCGATTGAAAACTCAATTAAAACAGTGTCGGTACCTGATCCAATTACTATCGGTTCAACAATTGTCAAAGAGCAATTCTTTTCAGAGGTTACTGGTTTTCCGTTATTAGTTTCCGAATTGTGGGGTAGTGAAGATAAATCTTATCAGTTGGTACTAAGAGCTGAAGATAATGGAATCAATGTATCTTCTTCTTTATCAATGCCAATCAGCTTTAGATCTGATATTAACGCCCCTTCTATTAATGTTCTTTCGCCAATAAATGAAGTGGTTGAACATCAGATCGTACCCTTTAGTGCGACAATTGAAGACGATGTTAATGTTGAGGCATACAAGATATATTTTCCTGGTAATGAAAATAATCCAATTATTGAAGCTCAAAATATAAATCAAAAATTTGTACAAATTGAATCTGATGGGATCACATCTCCGTTGAATATCGACCTTTCAATGTTTGCGCCCATTGAAGCATCAGGTAAAAATATCAGTATTATTATTGATGCTTGGGACCATAAAGGTAACAAGTCTTCTATTAGTCACAATTTTAAAATTATTCCAGATACTCCTGCTGAAATATCAATTACTGGTCAATTACCAGAGCCAAAAGTTAATGGTGGGATTTACTTCTATCAAACCGAACTCGTAGATGACTTTGCTAGCGCTGAAGAGCCCACATTATCAGCTTCTATCGCGACCTCTTTTAGTCTGCAAGAGCAGAATAGACAAGCTTGGTATTCAAGATATTCTGGTACAGACATAGATAGTAAATCAGATGATACTTTGAGGCTCGGGTTTTCTTATGCAGAAGCAGTAGAAGGCTGGTCAATTAAAATCAATGGTAAGACTTATTTTCAATTTACCCCAGGTGAATTGGAAATTCAGCCTTTAGAAATCAATTTAAATGATCGGATTGAATTGAATAAAGAGAACTCTCAAAGTGATATAGAGTTATCAGTCCGTTACTTAACAAATAACCAATGTCCACAGCTATGGCAGCAGAAAACGGTAAATGCGAGCGAAGGGTTCAATATTCGTGAATTATTCCCGTATGGAACTACAGAAGCAATAATAACGCCGTTATATAGCGATGGGAGTGAGCATCCGTATATTAAAAGCATTAGGCTAGATCTTGAGAAACAAGATGATGTTGATTTATTCCCCGGGCAGCTTGAGTTCTTCTCAGTTCAAAGAGAAGACGTTAGGTTGTCAATTGAGTTGAAGGATCTTTCTAAATCTAATAGTAGATCTTGGATTAGCCTTAGCCGTTTAAATAAAAGTACTGGAGATAACACTAATCATGTTTATCTTAATCATGGTGAAATAGGTATTTTACCATTAAGTCATGTTAGTAATGATTTTGATATATATGCCATGGCAGTTGATCGGAATTTTACAACAATTGACCGCGAACCTATGGTTAATCCATTACGAGTTGCTATTTCGGAAGATGTTGAATTTCCAGAAATTGAAATTAATGAACCCAGCATAACATCTACTATAATTCCCGGCCAAGTTGTACGACTTAATGCTAGTGTGACTGATAACGCAGCTCACCTTCGTCAGTTATCAATTTATTTAAATGATAAAAAACTGTCTGAACAAGGAAGTTTATTACTGCAAAATCAGCAGGAACTTTTACTTCCCATTGATAAAGACTTGAGTGTGGGGAGTATTGCCACGTTGAGAGTTGTTGCTGAGGATCCTTCTGGAAATGAGTCTGAACATTCTATTGAGTTGCCAGTTTCAAGGAATAATGTTCCTGAAATTAATTGGTTAAAGTTTGTTTCTCATCGAGAGATCAACGATTTAACCCGACTAAACTATGGGGAATTCTGGGTCAGACAAGGCTCTACTTTTAATTTAGATTATCTAATTACTGATGACTCAGGCTTACAAGAATTACAACTAGTCAGATTATTGGAAGATGGATTAGAGTTTATTGAAGCAAGTATAAATTATGAGCATGACTGTAATGTACTTCCAACAATAAAAGATATCGCACAATTAGCCGTATCTTTTCAATATGCCAAAACACAGCAATATGAATTACGAGTTATTGATAATGTCGGCCAGCAAAGTCAATTACGCTTTTATGTACATCCTTTAGCAAATATAGTTCCTGGTATTCGTATTTCTCAACCTGCGCAAGACCAATATATTGCTGCTGGTAGTTTTAATCTTAAAGCTAGAGTTATCATGACTGATGATATGCCTTTGGATAAGTCTAAAGTAAAAATAGCTATTGATGGCATTGAACTGGCAGCAGTACCCAAAGAAGATCTATCATCTGAATTAACTGAGATTGATCTGCAGTTATTAGAAGAAATTTACGATGACTTTGAACATAATTATGGGCTCAACATTGCTGAGGACTATGCACGTTCTGATGCTAATAATATACTTATAGCTGAATATATTGTTGCTGTTCCAATTGAAGTTATCGGTGCAAATCAAAATGTAACATTAACTGCTGAAATTATAGATAGAGATCAAGCAATTGGAAGTGATGAGATTCAATTTGTTGGCGCTGAAGATGAAATAAAGCCTCAGGCAGCAATCCTTTCACCGATTGGGACTGCATTGGTTACAGAAGCAAGTACATTACCTATTGAATTTAGAGGTTTTGACAATGTTAAAGTAGCAGAACTTAGTCTGAAAACTGCTTACGGTATAAAAACAACTGAAGGTTATTCAAAGCAACAATATGGTGCGTCTATACGTACTATTAATGCTATACCAGCTAGAGATTTTGAAGCTATCACATTAAGCAATATAGATACTCCAATTTATTCACACCTTGTCACTATTCCTAAAATAAATGAAATATACCACCACTTTAGTGATGTGCTTGTTGATGACAGCAATCGATTTGACCTTTGGGTTAAATTAACAGCCAAGGATCATGCAGGTAATGAATATCAAATTGAGCAATCATATAATATTCGTGTTGATGAAAGACCTATTGTAGATATTGTTACCCCTACCAACTTAGAGCGAGTGGTCTCAGGTAGTAAATTAGCAGTGAATGTTCATGCATATGACGATGTGGGTATTCATTATGTTAATTTAAAAGTGACTCAAGGCGATAAAGAAATATATCGACGCAAGTTAATGTCCGGTCCATATACCTTTGTTTTTGACGTTCCGGAACTGGGGGAATCGGTTTTTAATCAGCTAGTTTTAGAAGTCGAAGCTTTAGATACTTACGGGGCCAGTAACAACGATCCTGATCTGCACATTGCTACAGAAAAACTAATTGTAACGATCAAAGAGGACGAACCTCCGATAGTTAACATTGCGGCACCTCTTAATAGTAAAGAGTATTTCGAAGGTGAGCATATTTTGGTTCAAATTAATGCTATTGATGATATAGCAATCGATACAGTAGGACTTGCCGTAGATGGCTTAATTACTGGCCCACAAAACTTGATTGCTTCTCGAGCTCCATATGAGTTTTTGCTTAAAGTACCATATGGACAAAAGGGTAAAAGCATTAGCTTTACCGCAACAGCAACGGAAAAAAGATACTCAGGAACCCCTAGATTAGCGACATCTCAAACGGTAAACGTTGTTATTAACGAAGACTCATCCATTCCTGAGATATCTGTCATCGCCCCAATTCAGAATGCAGTCATTTCAGAGAAAGGATCTTTAGAGTATTACATTGAAGCTACAGATAATGTTGAGGTGGGTAATCTATTACTGAATTTTTATGCGGATAAAGATCTTGATGGTTCGCTTTCTGATTTAGAACTGATCGCGCAGAAATACCTGTTTAGTGCCCCATATTCTGGACGCATCCAATTAGATACTATTGATAGCTATACTGGTGAAAATCTAAATGTTGATAGTTTACCAATGGCATTAGAAGTTATTGCCTCTGATGGTGCTAACAATAAGAATCAGAAAAGAATACAATTTTCGTTAAGAGCTAATTCTAAACCAGTAGTTGATAACATTCAGCTGATGGATAGTAATGGTGAGCTACAAAGCCATTTTGAAGAGATTACTCGTGGGAGAGATTTTGTAATAAATGTTTTAGCATCAGATGCTGAAAAAGGTATAAATAAAATCACCTTATTACGTGCCATTAATGCCCAAAATGATAGTGATTATGTTGTCGTAGGCACTGATAGCGCAGCACCATTCCAGTTTGATCAAAACGCTGAAAGTTTAGTTGTAGGTTCAACAGTAAGTTACAGGGCAATAGCAACCGATCAGGATGGATACGAATCTGTTTTATCTACTGCAAAAACATTTACGATTGTTGCTGACAAAGCACCTGAAGTAACGATTATTAAACCTGTAAACGAACAAAGTCACATTATTTCAGGGAATTCAATTGAAGTCTTTGCCGAAGTTGTGGATGACCTAGGTGTAAAGGGAATTGATCGCGTTGTTTTCCTTATGGATGACTTACCTATCGCAACAGTATCAGAGGCCTATAAAGGTGACGGTCTTTCAGGTGTTAATAATTGGTATAAAGCGACATTATTCCCAGCAGTTGATGCTTCAGGTGTTGCTATTCAGGTTGTGGCATATGATAAATTAAATCAAGCTGGCTTTTCTCAAGTTATCAAATTAGGTGTGGTTGAGGATACAATTGAGCCGGAAATTGTAAGTGTCACACCTACATCTGGCGACCTCCTTTCTGGTGGGGAAACTCAATTAGCAAGTGTCATAATTAAAGATATAGGTTCTATCTCACAACGACAAGTTCTGCAAGAGTGGATTCGAGAATACCAAGATAATAGTGGAATATGGCATTCATTGGCTAGTGTAGAGAAAGAACTAACTTACGATGATAATAGAGCTAATGAGTTAGGATTAGAGCTTGGTAACCCCAATCACCATAGCTATTTATATTGGGCTGAATTTAGTGATGGTCGCATTCTTTCCCATGAAAATAAGCGTGCTGAACGAGTTAGAATAATTACACGTGTAGTGACAAACAAACATGAAGTTGAGCTAGAAACTTTACATGAAGTCTCTTTACCTATTTCAGAGCATCGTTTTTGGCTACCTTCTGATGGTGCTAAAATAGAAGGACGATCATCTCCTAAAGACAGTGCAAAGCAGGTCTACTACAGTAATTTAAGTCAATATGGTTCTATAGAAGAAATACAAAGTTTATCAGGTTCTTGGTCTACTCATTCGTCGTTGGATATCCTGCAAAACTTTAGTCTTTATGAGAGCAATAAATCATTTGATAGTGATAAAACTCCTAAAGCATACACGGGACTTTTCCTTGCAGATTTTTATGATCAACAACAGCCTGCTGAAGAGGGCGAAAGATATATTTTCTCCGATTTAGTTAATGGGAGTGCTGAAATATTTCGTGGAACAATTACAGGTATAAAATCTCAAAATAACCTTGTCTTGGCAGTGAAGTCAGGTGACATTTGCGAAGTATGTACTGGTCCATCGGACTTTACCCATTACCTTAATAAAGAAATTGAAGAATTCCCTGAAACAGGCAATGTATATGATGATAGACAAGCTGAATTATTACTGTTTAATAAGCGCAATGCCGATGAGCAATTTGGCATTCCTTATCTTTTAGCTGGCAAAGTCGATTTACCGTATAACGATGCTTACAGCATCGAGGCCGCAGGTAACCTTGCGCTCGTTGCTAATGGGGCTGGTGGAGTTCAAGTTATTAATATTGCTGAACTTGGGTCTCCTTATCATGTCGGTTTTATCAAGCCCGATGGTTTTGTTAGAGATGTTAAAGTGAAGGGGCAGTATGCGTTTATTACAGCATCTTATCAGGGGCTTGTTGTTGCTGATTTATCACGTCCGCAAATGCCAGTTATCGCAACGTTAGATACCGCAGGAATTGCTAATAGGTTAAAAATTGTTGGTAATAAGGCCTATGTAACTGATATGGGTGAATGGGATGGCGCAGGAGCGCTTCATATCATTGATATTGAAGATCCTACAAATATACATATTGAAAAAACATATGTCATTCGTCCTGGTCGAGAGGACTATATTTCTGCCGGGGCATATGATGTTGAAGTTGTGGGTGGAAAGGCATATGTAAGTACATACTATATTGATCAAGAAGGCACGCCTATTGAAGGTGTCGTTGAGATTATTGAACTAGAACAGATAGGATTAGAACATATAGATCCTAGTCGTTCAGTTATTACTCATCGACCTACTACAGAAAGCGATCACTTAGCAACTGATATAGCTTTAGCTAATGGACGAGTGCAAATTGCATCTGGAAAGCGAGGTATTGCTGAAATAGATTTTCCAACGCTTACTATAATAGAGCACTCACCAAAAGCTGAAACGAATAATTTAGGTGTGTTTGCTTTAGATATTGCGGTGCATTTTTCTGCAGCCATCACTGAAAGTATTGAATGGCAAGAATACTTCACTGTGACACAAGGACATCCTGATATTGGATTGGATATCACTCATCAATTTGATATTAATTTCAAAGAGCTGGCTGATGGTGTGCTGTCAACTAGAGTCGTTGAAGCTAAACTAAAAAGTGAGTATCAACTTCAACCAGATAGCCATTATTTTGTACGTGTAAAAGCAGGTGTGAAACCTGTTACTGGCTACCTGCTACCTGAAGATTATTTGTTTAGCTTTACGACTATTTCAGCGCTGTCTGAAAAAGTGCCAGAATTTATCAGTATCACACCTGCTCAGGGGGATGTAGCGGGTGGAACTGAAATTATTATTGAAGGGCGTAATTTTGATGAAGGTATTCAACTAGAGTTAGGTGGTTTTCCTTTAGCCATAAGCCAACTGGAGCTGGCCGAAACCGAAGACGCTTTAGATACTATTAAAGCGACAACTATTCCTAATTACCCTGGCCCTGCGGCATTGCGCCTTATTAACCCTGGTGTAGTAGATTTGTTTGTACCTGGTGCCTTTACCTATGTAGATGAATTACGTATTTCATTTGTATCACCACCATTTGTGAGTGTGAGTCAGCAAGGGCAAAATGACCTTGTGACATTAGTTGGCCATGGTTTTAGCCCTAATATTCGCTTAAAAGCCTACAGGGCTGATGGTAAAGGCAGAGAAGTCATACAGTTTGTCGACGGTGATCGCCTTACTTTGTACAGTGCTGAAAAATTAGATTGGCGAGTCCCTGATTTTGGAGATAACTTCCGTGGTTTTGTTGATATTGAGATTACAGATCAACGTGGTCGGATAGCCATTTTATCCAAAGCATTATTTTATGGTGGACTAGTTGTTGATAGAACTCTAGAAACACAGGAGCCGCTTTCTATTGATGAGATTAAAGAGTATAACAGTGGCGAAAGGGGAGCATTATTAGACCCTGTTAAGCTTCCTGCTGGTGGTATTGTTGATTTAGCGAATGATAGTGAACTATCGCTGGTATACGTACTGGGTAAGGGGATTAATGATAAGGATGTAAAATCAGAATCTGAGATCTTTGAAGCTGAGTATGTGACGACATATTACGCGCCGGGTTGGATTTCGCTTGTGCATTATGATCGCGACAACTTAAACCATGCAGCACCGATGCATGGCCTTGGTTATTATGATTTACCACAAGCAGTAGTTCCTGCAGCGCTAGCTCTGGGTGAGCAACATATTTATATTTCTGCCCAAGGTCGTAACTTCCCTTATATTGATATGGATTTTGAGTCATTTTCTTATCTGTTTGTGATGGATAGAGTGCTCGCGCTACCTGGTGAGAATGAAGTTCCTGTTAATCGAGGTATCTTAGCTACTATTTCTTTACCGTTTGATAACGCAGCTAAACAAATCTTGATAAAAGATAATCTTTTACTTGCACACTCAGGGAATAGAATCGCGGTTATTGATATCAGTAGCCCCGCAAAGCCTTTTGTTTTGAAAACGTGGGATAATGTCAGCTTAAAAGGTCAACAAGTACCACTGTCTATTGAAGCCTTATCGGTGCGTGAAAATCAAATGTGGCTGACGATAAAGAGCGCATCAGGTAAGAATACTGTTAGTGTGGTTTATGACCTCTCACAACCTAGCTTGCCTATTTTAGCTGTGAATTCACTTTCTGGACCGAACGCATTGACACCATTGTCTGCTAAAATGGTGAATAGTCATGAGCAAGTTTCTTATTGGGACCTTGCTCAATTAGATAAAGCTAAAAGACAGTTAATTTTTAATGGTTTCGGTTTTACATTACCTGGTGATGTGATGGCGATAACCACTTCTGAAACAATAGCCACTCAAGCACTTGAAGAAGTGGTGATTGACCCTAAAGAACGCCCTTCTGAATACCGGACTCATTTACCTGTTTATGATTTGTCTGATACAGGACAGATCCGTCTGCATGACGTAGTAACTTTATGCGATATTGGCTGTGTACCTGGCCCGATATTGCAAACTGATGACGGTCTTTCTTTGTTGTCACTTGCGTCTACGTTTTATAACAACAAGCTAAGCTTAATAGATCTCCATACTATTGATATTAGAACAGTTAGCCCATTACCTAATGAGCAAGCTGTATCACTTGATAGCAGCATTAATATTGTCTTCACAGGTAATGTTAATTTTGCTGGTGAAGCTGTTGATTCCTTCATGGCTAAATATATGAGCTTAGTGAGAGAAGATGGTACTGATAGTGGAGAAATTGTCGCTGTTGATTTTGAATGGAATCAAGTCAATCCTAATGAATTTATTATAAAACCAAAACAAAACCTCCAACCATTACAACGTTATCGTGTTTTATTGAAAGAAGAGCCGCTAAGTTATCGTACTCAAGGCTTATTAAATTATAGCTACAGTTTTACAACAGCATCAGCAATTAATACCCCTTTTGAAATTGAAACAGTCATACCACACTCGTTGTCAACACAAGGTGGAGAGACAGTCGTGTCTTTTTCATCAGTGGTGCAATCCCCTGACTTTTATGTAGCAGGAAAGGCTGCGCAAGTTATCGAAGTACTTGCGGGGGGGACTAGTTATCGTATTTTAGTTCCTTCTAATGAATCAGGGGCTGCAATGTTAACTGTCGTGTCTCAGGGGGGGGCTAATGCTAAGAAGCTCGGTGCTATTAATTACGTGGAAGCATTACAGCTCACCTCTGTAAAACCAGAAATAGGTAGTGTAGCAGGTGGTGATAAGATCCAGATCATTGGGCAAGGCTTTGAACCAGGAATTGAGCGCCTATCAATTAATTTTGAAGGGGTGACGGTTAATTCAAACGATATTCAAGTGATCGATGCTGAAACAATTAGTGTGATAACTCCTAGTGGAGCTTTAGGAAAAGCTGATATTACTGTTAAATATGATGATGGCAGGATAGCGACACTACGGGATGGTTTTGAATATCGAATGCCTAGCAGTTTTGAAGTACAAGGAAAGGGAAAGATCTATGAAACCTTACTTGATCCATCTCAAAACTATTTATTTGCTGCAGCTGGTAAAGACGGGATATACCTTAGAGACTTATCTAAAGCACAAGCGGGTGAAGATAGCTTAGTTGGGCATTATAGTTTACCTCATGGTTATGCCGCTTTGGGATTAGCTGGATACTTCGAGCAAAGTAATGATCGAATTTTTGTCACAGCTGCGAAACTCAACTCTTCAGGAAATCCTGAGCCTGAATCAGCTGCGTTATTTATTCTTGCAATAGACAGCATCGATATTAGCCAATTCACACTAGTTAACCAATTAGAACTAGGTAGCGAATTTGCTAAAGGTTTATTTGTCGAGAACCAATCAGCTGTTATCGCTATGGCTAATAAAGGGGTTGGGCTGGTTGATACCTACCAGCATTCTAAATTATACCTTAGCGCTAGTGCTTCTTTATCAGCAGAGCATCAGGCCTTAGATGTTACAACTATTAATCTCTCAGACACTAAGAGTCATTATGTTGTAGCTGCTGGCGAATTTGATTTCAGTCTTAATACACTAAAAAATCAAGAGGTTAATAGTGGAGGTGTTTACTTATATAGTAATTCTGCATTAGATGGTTTAAGTGAGATAAGTCATATAAATATTCCTGCTTCTCACGTGGTTACACAGGATACTTATGCATATGCTTCATCAGGTGACTTAGGGTTAAGTATTATTGATTTTTCGAATGCAGAAGCGCCAGTATTAATTAATCGAATAGATGAATATGGTCATGTTTATGATATTGCGATTAGTGGACACGTGTTATATATCGCTCTTGGAGAACAAGGAGTAAAAGCACTAGATATAAGTGATCCAAATAATGTGATAGAACTTGATGGTTTTGTTGATCACGGCAGAAATGTGGAAGTATTGGTTACGACAGATTATGCCATTCTTGGTGTTTCGAATTATGGCGATACCGTGCAACCATTATATTCAATTGGTAGTTACAATGATATCGCGTTAAAAATTATATCAGTTGAACCCAAAAGTAAGATCCTTAGCCCTGATAGTACTATGCAGACCCAAGTTCATCTTAGGTTTAATAAAGCAGTTGATCTATGGGAAGAAAACGCTCAAAAAGTTGAGATTAAACGCACAGATAATTCCGCTGTTTCCAGTGATATTACAGTGACTAATAACGATATTTTAGCTAAGTTTTCAACTGTTGAACTCGCCGATGGAGAAAAGCTATTTGTTAATGTGAAACCAGGGATTAAATCTGTTAAGCCATTGGCTTCTGGCGGCTCGATTACATTGTATGAAACTAAAAAACCGAGCTCTTTTGCATTCAATTTTTTACCGGAACAGCTAGATAATTTAAAACTTCATCATGTGTTACCAAGGCGTGTGCTTATAAATGATCAAAAACTGATGAGCTTAACCTTATCTGGTTTACCTAAAAAGTATGATGATTTTTCATTATATCTTGGTGGCCAGTTAGCTGAAATACAGCAAGTGAGCCAAGGTGAAGATAATGATGCGCTTTTCCTTGTTGAGTTTACATCCCCTATTATAAAACAAGCAGGTTTGTATGATCTTGTTGCAGAGTTATCGATAAATGGGGTTGAAATATCAGCTAAATTACTAGGTGCTGTAGCGGTTGATGCGATTCTGAAAACTGACTTTTCAAGGCCTTTATGGACAGATGTAAAAGGCAGTGAGCTTATTGACTTATGGGGAGAAGGCTTTGAACCTGGTTCTAGCCTTGCCGGGGGAACACAAGTATGGGTAGGCTCGGCTCCCGCAAATCATGTTGAAGTACTGTCTACTAATCACTTAAGGTTCTCAGCACCCGCAAACCCTACAGGCACAAAATCTATCCGTGTAACTAGCCGTGGGGCTCAGTTCAGTCAGAGTAACCTTATGCTTGGTTATGGTTTAAAAGCATTAGGTAAAACTCAAGTATCTCAAACAGCACCTAGTCAAATACTTGTAGATAAGCAATCAGGAGTCGCAATTGGTGCTTCAGGACTATTTAGTCAACCTGGATACCCAAACCAAAGTATTTTCAACTCTCCAATTCCAGATAAAACCATTGTTTTCTCTGCTGATATAAACGATCCATATAGTCCGTTAATTGTAGGTGGAAGGGGCTCTATTTCAAATAATGATCAAGATATGGAAGATTTGTACGAACAGATCTTGATTAATAA